>NZ_JAHDIG010000021.1 GCF_020630935.1 Bernardetia sp. | reverse complement strand
TTAATTTTTGAAGAAGGAAAATTATTACAAGTAGATAAAGAAGGAGGCAGCACAAATAAATACATTTATCAAAACGAAAAAATCGTAAGAGTAGAAAGTTACGACGAAAAAGATACTACATATCTGATAGCAACATATAATGAAGATAGTGTGAAATATGTCGTTCCTTCTCCTGTGGTGATGCTTTTCAATAATAAGAATTTTGTAGGTTGTAATGATGTGAGCGAAGGTTATTCTTGTTGTTGTGTTTACTATCAAGGAGATACAATTTTTCAAGATGGTAGCAAGTGGATTTTTCTGAAAGATAAAGTAATAACTGAATATCATCCTATGGGAAAGTTTCCTAATTTTGATAACTACAAAAAAGCATTTTTTGTAAGAGATGGCTATGTAAATATTATAGTTGAAAATGTAATAACTAAAGAGCAACTTAAAAATCCGTTTTTAGAAGGAGATTTTGAGAGCGAAGAAAAACGAGAGATAAAAATCAAAATCTTGAAATCGCCAGCAGATACGCCTAAAAAAGAGGAAATAATAGAAGTAGAAAATGATATTGAACTGGATGATAACTAAACTTTTGAAAGGCGTGTGCTTTCTTGATAAGCAAAAAATAAAAAAATTATAACTTAGCCAAAAAGAATGTATTTTTGTAGAACAGAAATATAATACATCAGCCTAATGAAAACACCTCTTGTCGAACCTATTCGTCCACTTATTCTTCTATTTTATATTACTTGTATTGCTCTTGTAATAATGATGCTCTCACCAGGAGAAATTTCTTTGAGTGAGAATCTGTCGATGAATGTTTTTACACTTGAGGATTTATTGCCTGATACAACCCAGCAAAAAGAACTAGATTTTATTGCAGATATTCAAACTAAGGTAGAGAATGCAGAAAATTTAGCTAAAAAAGATACTTTAGAGCTTTCTAAAGAAGATTCTATACAGTTTGTAGATGTAGAAGATACTACTTTGCAGGAAGAAAAATATGAACCTGTTGTTCCTGCTCGCCAAGCGATAGAGTTTCCTCCTCAAAATCCGAATGCACTAGACCCATTTTTTGCTGCTTTGCAATCCCTTTCCAAATCTCCTAATCTGATTCGTATTGTTCATTATGGAGATTCACAGATTGAAGGCGACCGTATTAGTTCCTATTTGAGAGGACGTTTTCAAAATAAATTTGGTGGCTGTGGGGTCGGACTTGTGCCTGTGTATTCTCGTGGGAATGTTCGTGCGACATTATTTACAAAGTTTTCTCCCAACTGGACAAAATATGCCTACATAGACCAAAAGAAAAATCCTCGCCACAACAAACTAGGTATTTTGACAGAATATGACCGTTTTACACCTCCAACAGATTCGCTACACGAAGACATGAAACACGCTTGGGTGCGCTTCACAGACCCAAAACTTGGCTTTAAAAAGGCAACAACTATCGAAAATGTAAAGTTTTTATATCGTACGCCATCTGCTCCACTTGCTTTCCAACTCAACCTAAATGGCGATAAAGTTATAGATACCTTAGACCTTCCACAAACTTCAAATTTTGCCATTCATAAAGTGCCTTTAAAAACTAATTTTGATAAAATTCAAATACATTTAGGAAGCAAAGGAAATCCTGAAGTGTTGGGAGTTGCCTTTGACTGTAATACTGGAGTAGCATTAGATAATGTTTCTTTACGTGGAAGTTCTGGCTTTGAAATCCCTCGTATCAATCGTGATTTTATGAAACAACAGGTGGATAAGTTGCAAGTTAGACTCATTGTTGTTCAGTTTGGTGTCAATATTAGTGGAGAGGGGAATTATAGTCTTTCATATTATGAAAACATGTTTTATCGCCAATACAATTATTTAAAATCGTTACATCCTAATACATGTGTGCTTGTAGTGAGCGTTTCAGATAGGGCAAGAAAAAAGGGAACTCGTTTTGAATCTTATCCGAGTGTGGAAGTTATTAGGCAAGCACAAAAAAATGCAGCAATGAAGGCTGGTTGTGCATTTTGGGATTTGAGAGAGGCTATGGGAGGTCAAAATTCTATGGTAGCGTGGGTAAATAATAAACCTTCTCTAGCACAGAGTGATTACACACATTTCAATGCAAGAGGAGCGACTTTAGTAGGCGAAATGCTTTATAATGCTATGAATAATGCTTATGAAAACTACAAACAAAGAGTACAATAAAGTAGTGTCTTCAAAACAAATTAGTAATTTATAGCTTATTCGATATAATTGTGAGCCTTACTATTGTTTTTTGAAAAACAACAACGATTATTCTGTTATCAGTCCTTCCAATATAAGAACTATCGTTTTTTTGCAGGTTGTATCGTTAGGATGAATGGCTTATTTTTTTGTCTATCTATACTTTTTCAAAACCATTATGCAAGAATTAGAATATCCTATTTATGTCTTCAACAGACCTGTTAAAACACCAATAAGTAAATATAACTTAGCTTTAGAATTAGAGAAGCTAAGAGAAACGATGGATAATTTATCTTTTAAAAAAGAAGAAAAAGAAATTATATGTTGTATTTTAGGCACGTATTTTAATGAACTTGAAGGTGTTGCTAAAGAATTGGAATATCAACTTATAAAGCAAACTGATATTTCTGCCGTTTTTTACATTTGGTGTGATACAAAAAATAGTCAAGCCTTAGTAGAAGCTGTTGAGCATTGTAATCCTATGTACTTAAAAGGAGGTATAGATGCACTGCTAGAGCTTTTTACAGATGCTTTTGATGGGGCAAAGCACCCTTTCCATACTCTTCCGATTGCAAATATTGTAAAACAGACTCTTTCTCCGATAGAAATAAAGCAAGGAGAGGCAGATGGAAAAACTGGAATGACAAAATTTATTCATAAAATTACACTTGGAGTATAAATCTATTAATTTTAAAAAAATAAAGACATGTTAGTAACAAACACAGAGACTATTCACGGTGAAGAAATTGTAGAAGTTTTAGGTCTTGTAAGGGGCAGTACTGTCCGAGCTAGAAATGCAGGACGAGACTTTGTAGCTTCTCTGAAAAACCTTGTAGGAGGAGAAATTCAAGAGTACACAAAACTACAAGCTCAATCAAGAGAACAAGCATTACACAGAGTAATCCAAGATGCTCAACAGTTGGGAGCAGATGCGATTGTAAATATTCGTTTTGAAAGCTCTATGATTTCTCAAGGTGCATCTGAAATTTTTGCTTACGGAACGGCTGTAAAACTGAAAGGAAAGTAAATTTATTTTCGGATTAGCTCCATATTTAGGCGTGTCCACGTTTTCTGACCCACTTTTATAGAAGTAGTTTTTTCTGGAACAACTTTGAAGCCGACTTTCTCATAGCATTTAATAGCTCCTTTGTTCCAATCAAAGACGTGTAAATCTACTTTTCTTGTAGTCGTATCTTTAAAAAATAATTCTACCATTTGGAGGACAATCTGTTCTCCAATTTTTTTACCTCTCCACTTTTCTTCTCCAATCAAGATACGTGAAAGTCGTCGATTTCCATCTGGGTAATTGAGTTCACAATGTCCAATGACTTCTTCTGTAGCTGTCCAAACTACTTTAAAGGGTTATATATCGTTCTTTGCAATATAGTTTTCTAATTGCTCATTTGTCAGAGGAAAACTAAACATCTATCCTCCAAATTGGACAAGTTCTTCCTCATTATCTGTCCAACTCTTAAATAAGTCAAATTGTCTTTAGTAAAAGGTTATAATTCTATCATTTGTATTTTCAAGAATTGAAATCCGATAATTTATGTTTAAATTTAGAGTATAATATAAATTTTTAAAGTACAGGAAACCTCAATGCTTACAACAACTAGAACACATCTCAATCTAATTGAGAAAAAAGATTTTTCAGAGGTTATAAAGTCATTCAGAGAAGAAGGAGCAGTAAAATACACAAAGCATCTTCAAAATCTTTCCAACAACGAATATGCAGATTTTTTGGAAAATAAAAGAGTACGTTCCCAAGAAGGGCATTTATTCTACTGGGTCATAAGAGAAAAACAAACACAAAAATATATCGGAACAATAGGAGTAATGCCTTATTTGGGTTCAGACGAAGCCTTTCATCTTGGTTTTCGAATTTCAAAAAATGCACAAGGTAAGGGGTTTGCTACTGAAGTAGGACAAGCAGTTATTGACTTTGTAAAGAATCAGCTACAACACTCTTCTATTTTTGGAGTGATAATGAAAGAAAATATAGCTTCAAGAAAAACGCTTGAAAAATTAGGGTTTAAATTTATCAAAAGTGATCTTAATACAGATTATCAAATTCATTTAGACACATACCAGATAGACTTTGAAAGTAAATAACAGACTCTACTTTACCCTAAAGCCCATATCTGACATATCTTCCCAAAAACTAGGATATGATTTCTGAACTACCTCTGGGCTATCAATGGTAATAGGAAACAGTAATGCTAAGGGAGCAAATGCCATTGCCATACGGTGGTCGTGATAGGTTTGTAAAGGTTCTGTAGGAGCGTGAAGTTCTGTAATAGGAATATGCAGTGCATTATCATCAATAATTTCTACTTCTGCACCAAACTTGGCTAGTTCAATTTTTAGTGCCATCAATCTATCCGTTTCCTTGATTTTTAAAGTATGGAGTCCTGTCATGTGAGCCTCCACTCCCAAAGCTACACACAAAACAGCCATAGTCTGTGCCAAATCTGGACAAGGAGTAAAATCATATTTGAAAGGAGAACGTTTGGATGATGTTTTTTGTAAGCGAACTCCATCTTTTTCGAAAAGAGTCTTGATTCCCAATTTTTTCATCATTGTTGCAATTTGACTATCTCCTTGCCACGACTTTTGTCTAAGTCCCTTTAAGAAAACATCAGATTTGTTGCAAATAGCTGCCATACTGTACCAGTAACTGGCTGCTGACCAATCAGATTCTATTTTGTACTGATTAGCACTGTATTGCTGATGAGGTATGATAACTCTATTTTCTGTCCAAGAATGCAAAATACCAAAATGCTGCATGAGTTCTAAAGTCATCTTGATATAAGGCTCAGAAGATACAGGAGGAACAATTTCTAGCAAAATCCCTTTAGGCAACAGAGGGGCAATCATCAATACAGCCGAAATATACTGACTACTTATGCTGCCATTGATTGAAACCGATTGTTTTTGAGCATGTGGACTAAAACCGTGTATAAAAAGAGGTGGAAATCCGTCTTTGTCTTCGTAGGTAATTTGCGCTCCTAACTCACGAAGTGCCAACACTAATTCTTTTATCGGACGCTCATGCATTCTTGCTGTTCCTTTCAGAAGTGTTGGGTGGTTTTTTATGGTACAGAAGGCAGTCAGAAAACGCATGGTTGTGCCTGCATCCTGCACATCTAGGGTAAGGTCTAAAGTAGCATCGTTTGTATGCTTACCTTTGGTCTGGTTTCTAATAGTTTCTTCTTGTGCTTCTATTTCTCTAAACTTTGCCAAAAGTCCTTGAAGAATTTCAGTATCTCTAGCAGCAGAAAGATTCATGAGGTTGCATTTTTTTTCGCAGAGAGCCTCAATAATTAAGGCACGATTACTTTCACTCTTCGAAGAAGGTAGTGATATTTCACCTTCAAGATTGAGTTTGGGAGCTGAAATATGTAAAGAAGGAGAGACAAGAAAAGGGGATGCAGAAACAGACATATATTTACCAATAATTTTTAGTAAAAAATTAATTCTTTTATTAAACCTTATCACGGTTAATTTTGTGAAGTTCATTTCTCCATAGGGTTGGGTTTGTAAACCCAATTCTATCCTAACAGTCAGACTTGTAAAAAACCGTGATAACCTTTATTCTAATGTAAAATGAGTATAGAATTTATAAAAAAATAAACCCTTATTTTATACGAATACAATTTACAAAATCGTTTTAATCTATTTGGCTAGGATTGTTTAGTTATATCTTATACAAATAAAGTTCCTAAATGTTAGAGAAGCAAGAACTCTTTTGTTTTTACTACATTTTAGATAGAAAATTAGTACTAAAATAAGGGAGGTTCAAAACAAGTTGGCTTGTTTTGTGTTTTGTAGAAATATGATTTTAGAATACAAGATACGTTTTGTGTCTAGTTCAAAATATATATCACTTTTTAAACTATTTTTTTCTAAACCACATTTTATTATGAAAAATCTGAAAACAAAACTTCAAACACTTTTAGTGTATACCCTTATTTTATCTGTCGGTTCTTTTGGACTTTCTTCATGTGCTTCTTGGAGTAATGCAGGCAAAGGTGCAGCCATTGGAGGCGCAGCAGGAGGAGTTCTTGGAGGAGTTGCTTCAAAGAAAAATCCAGCAGCAGGTGTTATTATTGGTGCAGCCGTTGGTGGTGCAGCAGGTGCAGCCATTGGAGCGTATATGGACAAACAAGCAAAAGATATTGAAGAAGAAGTAGAAGGAGTAGAAGTAAAGCGTATAGAAGAAGGTATTGATGTTACCTTCGATTCGGGGATTCTTTTTGGATTTGATAAATCTGATTTGAATGCAAACGCAAAAGAAAATGTTGCTAAACTAGGGCGCATATTGAATGAATATCCAGATACACGCCTTACGATTCAAGGACATACAGACGACAAAGGCGATGAGAATTACAATAGGCAGCTTTCAGCAAGACGTGCAGATGCTGTACGTGATTATTTGATTGCAAACGGTGTAAAGGGAGGAAGACTTAATACAACAGCCTATGGAGAATCTGCTCCTGTAGCCAGTAATGAAACAGAAGCTGGTAGAGCAAAAAACCGTCGTGTAGAAGTAGTTATCGTAGCTAATGATGATTTAAAGCGCAAAGCAGAGCAAGGTAAGCTTGACTAACATCTAGCTATCAGTTGTTAAGAAAATCAAGAGACTATCTGAAAAGAATTAGTCTCTTTTTTTATGTGTCACAATTTATTATTCTGATATTTTTAAAAAAAATAGGAACTTAATCTTCTGAATTTCTATTTTTGTACTATGGAAAAACAAATACCTAATCTCATTGAAGAACTTCGCTGGCGAGGCATGTTACAAGACTCTACGCCAGATACAGAAAAATACTTACTTGAAAACAAAATTTCAGGTTATATCGGCTTTGACCCTACTGCCGATTCTTTACATATTGGTAATTTAGCAACCATTATGCTTTTGGTGCATTTGCAGCGTGCAGGACATACACCGTATGCGCTTGTAGGTGGTGCAACAGGAATGGTAGGCGACCCTTCTGGAAAGTCGGCTGAAAGAAATCTTTTAGATGAGCCAACACTTCGCCACAACGAAAAATGTATTGGCGAGCAACTCAAAAAGTTTTTAGACTTTGAAGGAGAAAATGCTGCCGTTTTGGTAAACAATTACGATTGGTTTAAGGAGTTTAGCTTCCTAGAATTTTTAAGAGATGTAGGAAAGCACTTGTCTGTCAATTATATGATGGCAAAGGATTCTGTCAAGACACGCCTAGAAACAGGAATTTCTTTTACAGAATTTTCTTACCAACTTCTCCAAGCCTACGATTTTTACTACTTATACAAAAACCATGGTGTAAAACTTCAAATGGGGGGCTCTGACCAGTGGGGAAATATTACCTCTGGAACAGAACTTATCAGAAGAATAAGCAATGCTGAAAGTGATAACAACGACGATACAAGAGAATCAGCTTTTGCTGTTACGTGTCCGTTAGTTACGAAAGCAGACGGTTCTAAGTTTGGAAAATCGGAAAGTGGAAACGTTTGGCTAGACCCAAATCTTACCTCACCTTACAAATTTTACCAGTTTTGGCTCAATGCAGATGATGATGTTGCACCTCGTTTGATTCGTGTCTTTACGCTTTTAGATAAAGAAACTATCGAAAGCCTAGAAATTGAACACGAAAAAGACAAAGGGCAGCGTATTTTACAAAAAGCTCTAGCCGAAGATGTAACCAAGCGAGTACATGGTGAAGAGGCTTATGATAATGCAGTAGCAGCTTCTCAAGTATTATTTGGAAAGGATGTGGTAAAGGAGCTTCAACAAATTGATGAACGAACACTTTTAGAGATTTTTGAAGGAGTACCACAAATTCAAATTTCTTTAGATGAGTATCATCAAGCAGAAAATGTAACCGAGCTTTTATCTACTGTTACAGACAACAGAATTTTTGTTTCTAAAAGTGAAGCCAAAAATATGATAAAAGGAGGGGGCGTAAGCATCAATAAAGCAAAAATTGCTGACCCAGTAATGGAAGCTGATTTTGCTTTACTACAAGACAAATATTTGCTTGTTCAGAGAGGAAAGAAGAATTATTATTTGGTTTCTGTTTCTAAATAAGCATTAAAAAAACCTAAGAAGATTTGAAACTCTTAGGTTTTTTCTTTTCATGAAGTGTTAAAGACAAGTCTTTTATACACAAATTTTAGCCGTTGTCGGTGTCCCCACCGACAACTTATTATTCAACATTATGATACACAGCTTGAACGTCATCTTCCTCTTCTAGTCTGTCGATGAGTTTCATTACTTCTTCTTCCTGCTCATCTGTGAGCGACTGTGTGTTTTTTGGAATGCGCTGAATAGTTGATTTTTTTGGTTCAATACCCTTTTCATCCAAGAATTTTTGCATCTGACCAAAGTCCTCAAATTGTGTGTGAACGACGATGATTTCTTGCTCTACACCTTCTTCTACTTCAATAGTTTCAGTTGTAATGTCTTCTGCTCCTGCATCGATAAGGTCAAGTTCTAACTCATCCATATCAATTTTGTCAGCTTCGATTTCAAAAACCCCCTTTCTATCAAACATAAATTCTAGTGAACCTGTCTTTCCAAGATTTCCTCCACAGCGTGTAAAGTGCATTCTTACCATGGCTACGGTTCTATTAGAGTTATTTGTAGCACACTCTACCACCACAGGAACGCCGTGCATAGCATAGCCTTCATAGACAATTTCTTCAAAATCGCCATCTTCTTTCGAAGAGGCTCTTTTTATAGCTGCCTCAATTCTATCTTTGGGCATATTGAAGCCCTTAGCATTTTGTATGGCTGTTCTAAGGCGTGGGTTGGTGTCTGGGTCTGCGCCACTTTCTTTTACTGCAATCGCAATTTCTCGTCCTACTTTAGTAAAGTTACGAGCCATTGCGCCCCAGCGTGCTAATTTGGCTTTTTTACGATATTCAAATGCTCTTCCCATTTCTATATTTTTTAAGTAACCGTCGTTGAGACTCAAAATGCAGCCGTCACCGAGGATTAAATTATTGTTTTTGATAATTATAATTACTACAAAATTAAGAAAATCTGTCTAATTTTCCATCAAAAAGGCTTTCATGTATTCGGTAAGGTCGCCATCCAAAACAGCCTGTACGTCAGTTCGTTCATATCCTGTACGTACATCTTTGATGAGCTTGTAAGGATGCAAAACATAGTTTCGAATTTGTGAACCAAAATCAATGCTTTTTTTAGAACTTTCTATTTCGTCTCGTGCAGCATTTCGCTTTTCAATTTCTATCTGATAAAGTTTTGCCTTGAGCATTTCCATTGCTAGTTCTGCATTTTGAAGTTGAGAGCGTTCTTGCTGACATTCGGCTACGATTCCTGTTGGAATGTGTTTCAAACGAACAGCTGTTTCTACTTTATTGACATTCTGCCCTCCAGCACCCCCAGAACGATACGTTTGGCGTTCTATGTCGGCAGGGTTAATTTCAATTTCGATAGAATCATCCACCAACGGATATACATAAACAGAGGCAAAAGAAGTTTGACGCTTACCAGCCGAATTAAATGGAGAAATACGAACCAAACGATGCACGCCGTTTTCAGATTTGAGATAACCATACGCAAAATCGCCACTAATACGAATTGTAACCGATTTTATGCCAGCTACATCGCCATTGACAAGGTCTATGAGTTGGTATTTGTAATTATTTTTTTCTGCCCACATTCTGTACATTCGAAGGAGCATTTCCGACCAGTCTTGGCTTTCTGTTCCTCCTGCACCTGAATTGATTTCTAAAATAGCATCTAGCTTGTCTTCCTCACCACTAAGCATTTTTTGAAACTCTAAATCTTCTAACGTTTTAGTAACTTTTTGAGCTTCTTTGTTGAGTTCGGCTTCAGTAGCTTCTTCTGCTTGATAAAATTCGTATAAAACTTCTAAATCGCTTAGTTGAGCATATAGATTTTCAAATCTGTCTGTCCATATTTTCTTAGATTTGATGGTTTTGAGTAGCTTTTCAGCTTCTTCTGGGTTGTTCCAAAAGTCTGGCTCTAATGTTTTGGCTTGTTCTTCTTCAATTTGAGCCTTTTTTGCTTCGTAGTCAAAGATAGCCTCGCAAATCTTCTGTTCTGCTTTGCAAGGCACGGAGTTGGTCTGGTGTCATAAATTAAATTAAGAATTTAGATTTTAGAAGTCAGAATTGTTTTATTCTCAATCTAAAAAAAATATTTATCTATTTTGATATAGCTCTAAATAACTACAAAGGTAAATACTGAAAGAGAGTTTAACAACTATAAATAGTAGCAATCAAAACTATACTACTGAAAAATAGGTTTAAAGAAAGATTGATAAGATAAAATTAAATGATATGCATATCCATAAAATAGATAGTCAAATTCATTCAGAGTTTTTAAAAGAAGAGCGTCAAGACCCTATTACTGGCGATTTGATAGAGGAAGGCGATGAGGTTGTTTTTTGTGCGAGTTGTAAGTCTGCTTTTTTGAAAGACACATGGGAGTATTTAGGCAAAAAGCATTGTCATCAAAGAAGAACACTAAAACATCCTACCTTCGGAAAAAGTCTTGTGCTTGTAAAGGCAAAACAACAAACCGTTTTTTTTCCTTTGGAGGGTGCAAAATCATTTAAAAAGTTTAGAAAACTCACTAAAAATAGTTCTTGGAAAAGTCAGTATGAAAAAATAGAAAATAATGTGATTGTTCACAATGAGAAAGAAGGCACAGGACTAATCTTACTCTTAGCAATATTTGTTTATGTTTTTATAATGACGACATTTGGCGTTTCTGCTGGATTTTTTGGTATTATTAGTTCGCCTGTTTTGTTAGTTTTGGCTCGCTATTATATCAACTTAGTCTATTCCTCCAATACAGATAAAGCTATGTTGGGAATAGGAGAAAGTGAATTAATTATTTATTTTTCAGAGAGAAGACAAAAAGCAACGATTCATTATAACCAAGTAGAAAAAATAATTATTACCTACCAGTCGGAAGATAAATCTAAAGTAGATATAAAAGACTGGAAAGATGGCATTGCACAGGCTGAAATAAAAACGATGCACGTCAAACAACTCATAAGTTCTATTTCAAAATGCAATAAAAAAACGCTAGTAGAACTTGTTTCTTTTCCAGACAACTATCAAGACCATAATTTCTTTTGGCACTTACAAGAAAATCCATTGCTGCGATTGGTTTGATGGCTGATATGTAAAAAATATGAAGAGACAAAATATTATAATTATTCTTAGAGTATGACATGAGATAAAAAGTTGTTGGTATCGCTACACTAAAATGCCAACGAACGGTACTTTTTACTATTCTGTGATTTACAGAACAGTAAATTTCTATTGATGTCCAGATTCTAAATTATTCTATCTCTTCATAAAGAATACTTAAAACTCTATCTTGTAAGCAATATTTGGAATGACTAAGGTTTGCCTGCTCTTATCTACCGTATTGGTTCTGAAATTATATTCATAGCCATAAAACTCTTCAGCTCCTAAAGCATTCAGAACTTGTAAAGACCATATACTGCGATGTTTCTTTTTATTTTTCTGATAATTGAGAGACAAATGAGTAAGGAATGGATTTGGCTTTTGTTCTTCAAAGGCACGACTTTCATCTTCAATAATTTTTTGGTTGTTGATAGAAGTATCAAAATCTACTGGCATAATGCGCTGTCCTCCTTGGTAGGCAATTCTTACACTTAGTCCTAATACATTATTGTTGTTTTTACCAACATTCCATTCTTTTCCTACTAAAAGATTGCCAAGAAACTGCTGATTGAATCGTGTATCACGCCAAACTTTATCGCCTCCTTGGTAAGTAGAGTTAAATAGAGAAAGCGTAAATAAATAGAAAAATCCTTTATCTAAAAACTTTTCAGCCGTAATATCTATACCATAATTTCTGCCTTTTCCTTCATTGAGAAATTTATCATCAATAAACCAACTTTGATTCAAATTGAGCAAAGAAAAAGAGCTGTTTTCAATCACAGGCACATTAAATAACTCTTGGTAATAGGTCTCCACTTTTAAGCGTAAGGTAGAAGAAAGCATTTTCTGATAGCCTAAAGTAAGGTGATGAGCTTTTGTAAAATCTAAATCTTTATTCAGATATTCGGACGTATTTCTGTTTTTTATCAAGTAAATGTAAATAGGTTCAACTCTGCTATGCAACCCATATCCGAAGGTAAGACTTTGTTTTTTAGGTAGTCTATATTCCATTGACAAACGAGGCTCAATACTGAATTTTTCTGTGATGGCTAAATATTGAAAATGACTACCAATATTTATGGTAAAATTGGGTGTTAGGTCTATTAAAGACTGTGTATAGGCTTGAAAATGAAGAGCTTGGTCTTTCGTTTTGACTAAAGTTTCTAAGGCTGTTGTTTCTTGTCTTTGCTTCAGTTCAATATCATATTGTAATAGATTTGTAATGATTCCTGTACGATTGATGTGTCGTTTTCCAACTAAAAAATTGGCATAACTAGAAAATGTATGCTTGAAAAGGTTATTTTTTATGTTTGATTCAGGCTGTAAAATCTGTTTTTGGTCTAATACACTTGTCTTTATAGAAATTCCACTTCCAGAACTTGCAAGAGTAGAGTTCAAATATCCTTTTTTTCCTAGACTAATACGGTGATTTAAACCTACTGCTCCCATATATTGCTTATTTTCAGCTTCTTCAAAATCACTCTTATATTCACGTTCCGTAGAGTCTTCTTTAGCAAATTGTCCTGAGTTATCTAAAGCACTAATCCCCCATAGTGAAAATGTACCAGCTTTTTTGGTAGGAATATTAATTTTGAAAGTCAAGTCTTGATAATTTGTACCCCCTGCATTTTCGGGCAATATGGGGGCAAGTAATCCTAACATAGAATATCTATAATTGAAAATATAAGATGCCTCTTTTCCTTTCACAAAAGCTCCTTCAGAAGCCACATCAACCCCCAAGGCACTCACTTGAAAAGCATGAGTTCTTTTATCTGTTTTACCATTTCTGATATTCAAATCAAAAACACCAGACAAAGCATTTCCATATTCAGCAGGAAAAGCACTTAAAAGAAAATCGGAATTAGCAATCAAATGACTACTTAAAGCTGTCAGTCCTCCTCCCCCAAAAGTCTCTAAGTCTGCAAAGTGGTTTGGGTTAGGAATTTCTATTCCTTCTACTCGCCAAAGCATTCCCTTAGGGCTATTTCCACGTACTACAATGCCGTTATTATCTATTTCACTGGTGGCGACTCCTGCAAAGGCTGATGCCAAACGAGCTGGGTCATCAAATCCCCCTGCATAACGACGAGCTTCTTCCATGCTCAATGTTCTTCCTCCAGACAATACCATCGCATTTTGGGGAGTACCATGTTCTTCTTGTGCTGTAATTACAACACCTTCCAGTTCTGTTCCTCCGTCTTTCAAACGCATCTCTACGACAGTTTCATTGACAGAAGTAAGAATAATTTCCATTTGGCGAGTTTGATAACCTACATAACTTACTTGTAAAACATGGCGACCAATAGGCACATTTTCGATTCTGAAATTTCCTGCACTATCTGTCGTAACTCCCATGAGAGGTTTTATATCTACAACAATGACATTAGCAAAAGGAACAGACTGTCCTGTAGCTTCTTCTGTTATTTTTCCACTAATCGTTTGGGTAAGGGTTTGGCTTTTTGCAGTATGGTTTATGAACAACAAAGCTAATAGTGTAAAGCATATAGATTTGAAATGGCTAAACTTTGAGAAGACCATTACTTGATAAAGAGAAGCAAAGGAGTTTTTATGTTTTGCTAGATGAGAAAGGTAAGTATTCATTGTTTTGATGTTTGAGTTAATTATGAATCTTTACTCAAACGACGACAATAAAAACACCTTGCCCCTAGTTTTCAGTAACTTAAAACTTGTTAATTACCCTTCCTTTACTTTCTCCTCTCTCAAACTCTGCAATTCTTGCCATTCGTCTCTGAGTCTTATAATAATTTCGCTTAAATAAGTAAGCGAACAATTTTTTATATCAAAAGTTTGTGTAAGTATTTAAAATACAGTTAGTTATGTGGTTTTTGATTATCTATTTGCTTATAGAAAAATATTTTGTTTTTTTCTGCCTAAGTTGCTTTTTGTTATCTTGGTGATACACCTAAAATAAATACTTCATGAAATTTATTAAAAAATTAAATCCTTTACACCCCATTTTGCCATCTTTATGTTTACTGATTGCTTTTGCTTGGATAGGATACGATAGTTTTTTTAAGGAGAAATATACGGAAGAAGAGAAAATGTATTTTGGTGATGCGATTGGAGGAGTTGAAGGCTTGTATGCAATGTACCATAGTGATGCTTACAATCTGATACGTAATATGAGTTGGGACTTTGAATATGAATATTGTTTGAGAGGGTCGTATGTGAAAATTGGAGGAGGAGGAAAAAAGTTGGGTGATTTTGTGAATAAACTTGTTGATGAAAACTTTTATGATATTAATTTTTCAGAAGAAATACCTATCAAGCATGTCTTTGAATCTTATATTGAGGAAGCTAAAAAGCTAGATATTCTCTTAGCAGAAAAGTATAAAAATTTTGAATTAGAACATGGACTTTCAGATAAAGAAATCAATCAAGTTTATTTTTCTCATGACAGTGTACAAAGTATGTATCATTTGGCTAGATTTAAAATGCAGTTAGCAAAAATGTATCATGATGACATCGAACTATTAATAAGGCATCGTATTGAGAAAATAATAAAAGAAAAAACAAGTAATCCTCATATCGCTCCTTATATAGGAGATAAGACTGGAGAGATATACCTACACATAACTTTTCCCTTTGATACGCTTCATACAAGAATTGTTTTTCCAAAGGAAGTAATAACTCAATTTGATAAAAAGGGACATTTGATAATTCCTTCTTCACTAAGAAATAGAAACTCTGAAATAGGAGTTAGAATTAATTGTTCAGAATCAGATACTACTTATTATTACAAAGAAGAATATGAAAACTAAATTATACACATCGCTTTTTTTATGGCTCACTTTCATAATTTTGATAGTTTCTTATTCTTTAGAAAATCAAGAGGAAGAGTTAAAAGCTATTGCTATTACGAAGATGATTGTGTTGAATACACATAAAGAATATTATGATAAAGAAATTAACAATGCCGAAGAGCATATAAATGTTTTTAGAAATCATCCTAGATATAGAAAAGTACAAGACACAATAGAGATGGGTAGAGTTTTGATAGATTCTATGTTTGAAAATGGAGAAATTCAAACTGAAGTAATAATGCCTTTTTTATATAAAAGCTTTCAAGATAAGTGGAATCAATATGCTTTAAGAGGGTTACCAAAACTAATAGGGAAGTACAGAGGAGAGAATGAAATTTTGAAGCAGATTCATCCAGTAGCAAATTATCAGTTTTATTATAAACATCTATACAACCACCATGATTTATTATATGGTGGTATTCTATGTGGCTTTAATATAAATTTAGTGAGGAAGTCAAGTGATACAACTTTTGCATTACAGCCAACAGGATTTCCATTTCTTCATCATACGAAAGAACCTATATGTACAATTCAATCAGCTGATGATAATATACAACAGGATTACTATTGGAAATTGTCTTACAACAAAAACTCTACAGAACCAGTTATCTTTCAAGTCAATATCTATACAAAAACAGACACGATAAGGAAACGCTACAAAATAAAACCACCAAAAGGGAGAAAATTAAAGCCTTATGATTATGAAGAGATAGAATAAAATAATTACCCTTCATTCACTTTCTCCTCTCTCAAACTCTGCAATTCTTGCCATTCGTCTCTGAGTCTTGCAGCTTCCATAAAGTTGAGTTCTTTGGCTGCTTTTTCCATTTTCTTCTTGGTTTGGTCAATGACTTTTGTGAGTTCTTTTACATCCATTGCCTTAATAATTGGGTCAATCACAACAGACATTTTGGTTTCTTCATAAAACTCCTTAGGTAACGATTTGGCATCAGCTACCGAAGTTTGTTGCATAATTGCCTCCTTCGATTTGAAAACAGTTGTTGGTGTAATGCCGTTGGCTTCATTATATTCTTGTTGAATTTTACGGCGACGGTTAGTTTCATCTATCGAAAGGCGCATGGAAGGCGTGATTTTATCAGCATACATAATTACGTGTCCGTTGGAATTACGTGCAGCACGTCCAATAGTTTGAATAAGTGAGCGTTCATTTCTCAAAAAGCCTTCTTTATCAGCATCTAAAATGGCTACTAAAGAGACTTCTGGCAAGTCCAATCCTTCTCTAAGCATATTTACACCAATCAGAATATCAATCACACCCAAGCGCAATTCTCTAATAATTTCTATCCTATCTAAAATTTTTACATCAGAGTGAATATAACGCACTTTCATTTGCAGTTTTTCAAAGTATTTGCTCAGTTCTTCTGCCATTCGTTTTGTAATGGTCGTAACTAATACTCTCTCTCCTCGTGCTACCGTTTCATCAATTTCATTGAGAAGGTCATCTATTTGAGTACGTGTCGGACGAACTTCAATGAGTGGGTCAAGCAAGCCAGTAGGTCGGATAATTTGTTCTACCACAACGCCTTCACTTTTTTGTAGCTCATAATCAGCAGGAGTAGCTGTAACGAAAACAGTTTGATGAGTGAGTGCTTCAAATTCATTGAAGGTAAGAGGACGATTATCTAAAGCAGCAGGCAAACGAAAACCGTGGTCGACAAGCGCAATTTTGCGTGAACGGTCGCCTCCCCACATCGCACGAATTTGTGGAACGGTTACATGGCTTTCATCAATGATAAGTAAAAAATCTTCTGGAAAATAATCTAACAAACAAAACGAGCGTTCTCCTGCTTTTCTGTTGTCAAAATAACGTGAATAATTCTCAATACCAGAGCAATAACCGAGTTCTTTCATCATTTCCAAATCTGATTCAGTGCGTTCTTTTATGCGTGCAGCTTCCTCAAATCTTCCATCATTTTCATAAAAACGAATACGGTCTTCTAAGTCAATTTCTATCTGTTCCATTGCCCTTGTAATGGTGTCTTTGCTCGTTACAAACAAACTGGCAGCAAACAAAAGCATATAATCTTCGTCATTGATTTTCTTTCCTGAAACTGGGTCTATGCGCTGAATTGCCTCAATTTCATCGCCCCAAAAATAAATTCTATATGCAATATCAGCGTAAGCAGGATAAACATCTACGGTGTCTCCTTTTACTCTAAATGTTCCTCTTGCAAATTCTTCTTCGCTTCGGCTATACATAATAGCTACCAAATCTAATAAAAATCCGTTTAGAGAAATTTGGTCGCCTGTACTGATTTTGAGACTATTTTCTGCAAACTCATTCGGGTTTCCCAAACCATAAATACAAGAAACCGAAGCTACTACCACTACATCTTTTCTCCCAGAAAGAAGGGCTGCCGTCGTACTTAATCGCAATTTTTCGATGTCTTGATTAATGGCTAAATCTTTTTCGATATACGTATCCGATGCTGAAATATAGGCTTCTGGCTGATAATAATCGTAATAAGAAATGAAATACTCAACGGCATTGTCTGGAAAAAACTGTTTAAACTCTCCATAAAGCTGTGCAGCTAATGTTTTGTTATGGCTAATGATTAGCGTCGGACGGTTGATTTTTTCAATCACATTTGCCATTGTAAAGGTTTTTCCAGAACCTGTTACGCCCAAAAGCACTTGTGAAGGTTCGTCATTTTCAATGCCTTTTACGAGAGCTTCAATGGCTTGAGGTTGGTCACCTGTTGGTTTGTAGGGAGAATCTATACGGAATTTCATTTTCAGTCTTCAGTTATCATTATTCAGTCATTAGTAAACAGTTACCAGTAACCAATAGAATATTTTTTTTAGTCTAAACAAAGATAACTAACTCAAAGGAAAATGTTTTTTGGAATAGTTAAAAAATTAGAAGGCTTAATATCAACTTTAAAGTTTAAGTGGTTGTCAATCGTTGGAAAAAAACAAAGTTTTTAATTTTCTATTCCCAAAAAACAAAAAAATATGTATCTTACCACTAGAGTTGATAAAGCTCCTATTTTTTAAGCACCACATTATTTTTGTATGGCAACTTATCACACAGTACAGAGTGGCGACACACTTTGGGGAATTTCTAGGCAATATCAAATTTCAGTAGATGATATTCGTAGGCTCAACAACATGACAGACTCTAGCCTATCCTTAGGACAACGTTTACAAGTTAGTGTATCTGCTCCTGTCTATTCTGGAGGGAATACGGCTGTTGCTTCCTCTCCAAATGCTACCTATTATACTGTACAAGCAGGAGATTCGCTATGGAGAATTGCCACCAAGCATAATGTTTCTGTCAATGAAATAAAGGCTTTAAATAATCTTACTTCAAATGCGCTTTCTCTTGGGCAGCAACTAAAAATAAGTGGTGGAAGTTCGTTTGTAACACCTACACCAACCATTCAAACCAATTCACCAACAGTCGTACAAGCTCCAGTTTTTACACCTCGTCCGAGTTATGTGGTACAAGCAGGAGACAGTATGTGGAGAGTTTCACAAAAAGTAGGTGTTTCAGTGCAGGATATTAAAAGCATTAATAATCTAACAAGTAATATTCTGCGTATTGGTCAGATGCTTTACTTAGAGGAAAAACCAGAAGTTGCTTCTAGTGCTGCTCCAGTTTCTAATCCACAGCCTACACAAGCACAACCAAAAATTATTTATCATACTGTGGTGGCTGGAGATTCGCTTTATCGTATTGCAATGGCGTATAATGTTTCGGTTCAAGATATAAAGGAAAGTAACGGACTTAGCTCAAATGCACTCTCTCTTGGGCAGCGTCTTATGATAACGAAAGAAGTTAAAACAACAAATTATGGCTCTTCTTCTTCAAACAGTTCAGGTAGTAGCAGCAATGTAGATACAAGTATTGGAAGTGGAAAGAGCGATTCTTCTTCTTCTGTATCTGAAACAGGAAACTTCTCAAAATACGAACAAAATAAAAAAGCAGTTATCAATCTTGATGCAATAAATGGCGTTCAGATTTTTGGTTCTGGACTTTCTGCAAGTGTTGGACGTGGTGGAGCAAACCGTCAAGCAGATGTAGAGAAAGTGCAACGCCGTTTTGTTCAGTTAGATTATATGACTTCTGTGGCTGGTCTTTCGCAGATTCAAGCAACTATTTCAGCTATTGATAGATTCCAACAAAGAAATAAAATTGATTGGTGGGCTAGTAAATCTAGTCTGATTGGTGCATCTGGCTATTCCAGAGGACTTATAAATCCAAATGATGTTACCTACAAACTTCTCAGAGAACATACTACTTACAATATTACCTATAAAGACCATAGAGGCAACTTAGAAAGAGTTAGTTTTTCCAATTTTGTTAGAAGTAATTATAGTGTCTATCCGTACGGAATATCTTATTCAGGTACAGTGGTTCATGATATTCCAGCTTCGTATTATGAAAGCGTTGGACTTTCTCGTCAACTAGCTGAAGCCTTAGAGTTTGTTTCTAAAAATGAAGGCAAATTTGATGCTATCAATAGCTACGATAAAGCTGCTTTCTCTTTCGGATTTATACAGTTTGCTGGAGAAACAGGAGGAGGAACATTCCCAAATATGATGGCTCTTATCAAAGACCGAAACCCATCACTCTTTGAGGAAGCCTTTGGAAGATTTGGTATTGATGTAGAATACACATACAAAAATGACAAATACGAACCTGCTAGTATGGTAGTTTTTACTCCAGATGGCAAGCGTTATGTAGGAACAGATGCAGAAAAATATATTCGTGCCGATAAAGTCTTGCATGGAGTGTTTGTGAGAGCAGGACAAAATATAGAAGTAGCAAAATTGCAAGTATTGGCAGCCGTACAAGAGTATGTAAAACCAGCCTTGAGAGCTAAAATTTCATTGAATGCAAATGGAGTTTCTGTAAACCGTGAGCCTGTAACTGACTTCATCAATTCAGCAGCAGGAATAACTGTCTTGATAGATTTAGCTGTTAATCAAGGGCTTACAGGAGCATTGCGTATTTTTGCACCTGCCATAGAAAAAGTAGCTCGCCAGACAGGAATTACTTCACTAGCAGCACTAAAAAATATTGATGAAAGACGTGTTATTCAGACGATTGTAGCTGATGCTACGGATTCAAGAGTTCGTACTCGTCCTCAAAAAGTGCTTGATGCAGGAATTAGTTTTAGCTAAAAAACAACATAATGAAATCTACTTTTCAAAGTGATGTAATTGATGTAGTATTGCAAATTCCTAAAGGGCGAGTAACGTCTTATGGAGCAATTGCAAAGTTTTTAGGACACACACGAGGTGCAAGAATGGTCGGTTGGGTAATGAATAACTGTGTCAAAATCAATGAGGAGCGAAATATTAAAATTCCTGCACATAGAGTCGTCAATCGCAATGGACTGCTGACAGGCAGACATCATTTTGAAACGCCTACCAAAATGCAGGAACTCTTAGAAACTGAAAATATAAAAGTAGAAAATGACCAAATTCAAGACTTTGAAAGTATATTTTGGAATCCACAAACTGAACTTTTATAACTTATTTCTTTCCAGATTTCCAACCATGATTTCTGTGTCTTCCTTGTCCGTATTTTGATTCTTTTGGCGTGAAAAGACGTATAAAAAAGTTTCCTCGTTTGCCCTTAAACTTTGAACCTTCGTGATAGTGCGACATTCTGACTTTACAAGTTGGGTCAGGACATTTTTTAGCTTTCTTTTTCTTCTTTCCTTGCTGTTCACTGGCTTGGTCTTGTTGTTTATTGCTTCTGCATGAAGTTATACTTCCAGTAAAAAGAAATAACGAAACGAGTAATAATAAAAAAGAGAAATTTTTTCTAAAAAAAATGAGGAAAGACGAAGGCTGAAATTTCATGGAATTTTATTTTTTTGATATTGCTAATACTTGCCGTTGTTGATGTCCCCACCAACGACCAATAAATAACTTTATTTTATTATAAAAATTAGTTCAAAAATCATACAATTAGACTAAAAAACTAATTTTATTGAGAAATTTTGGCAAAAAACAAACCTTAGTGTATTTTTTACGTTATCCCTAATAAGTTTACCTCAAATTAGCCATTGTCTGTGTCTTTACAAACAATATTTAAACTATAAAAATAATGGAAAATAAAAATGCCCTTCTCATAATTGATGCACAATACGACTTTTGTAATCCTGATGGAGCTTTATATGTTCAAGATGCCGAACACGATATTGAACGTCTTTCAGATTTTATTACAAAAAATGCAACTGAACTTAATCACATTTGCGTAACGCTAGACAGCCACCCAGTAAATGATATTTCACATCCTTCTTTTTGGAGAGACAGAGATGGCAACCCACCTAATCCATTTACTCAAATTACATTAAAAGAGGTAGAGGAAGGCAAATGGATTCCTAATTTCTATGAAAATGAAACAAAAGAATATCTAAAAAAACTAGAAGCACAAGGCGAATTTCCTCATTTTATTTGGACGCATCATTGCTTAATTGGTTCGAAAGGAGCTGCACTAGATGAAACACTTTCAGAAGCTCTCCAAAAATGGATAACCATAAATAAAGAACAAGGCAAGTATAAACAATATAAAGCTGTTACGAAGGGAACATATCCACTTACTGAACACTTTGGTATTTTTCAAGCACAAATTCCTGTCTCCAACCGACCAGAAACACAGCTCAATCAATCACTTTTAGACTCTTTAAATCAGTATGAAAATGTCTATTTAGCAGGACAGGCCAAATCACACTGTGTCGCTACAAGTCTAAAACAAATCTTAGATAATGCACCAGAACTTGCTAAAAAAGTAATCGTCTTGGAAGATTGCATGTCTGATATTCCAAATATGGGGCATTTGGGAGAGCCTATTTACAAGAGAGCAAAAAAAATGGGCGTTCAGTTTAAAAAGAGTAATAATGTATAACTTTAATTTTGTTAAAATTAAAAAAAGGTACATTTAATTTTTGATATTGTGATTATATGTAGTAATATTACAATGTCTAAATAAAGACAATTTTTATCAAATTATTAATTTACAACTTTTTCTATAATGAAAAATCTTAAGAAAAAATTCGGAAAATTTGCTATATCAACAGCAAAAGAAAAAAAAATAAAAGGAGGAAATGTAAACAATCCTGACTGTTGGCATTACATATGTCCAAAAGGAGGACACTATTTTCAACAACCAACAGGACTAGATGCTGAGTGTTGTTAAGAAAATACTCTCATAATCATTTCAATTGTAAAGAGGCTGTCCGAAGAGGTCAGTCTCTTTTTTTATAGTAGCATTTTTTAAAAAAAGTTTGAGCCTAATAAAAAATAATGGGTGTACGACAAAAATCCCCTTTTTTTTTATATCAAAAAAATAGCTTTTATATTTCGTTGTGTTGCAAATCTTAAAGTAAACTAGGGTGATCAATTCTAGAAATATGATGTTGCGCTGTAACTTTTTACTTTACTTTCTATCATAGAAAATACATTTTTATTAGCTTTTATGTAAAACACAAGTTGCAGAGCAAAGTTCTGTTGGATAGAATAAAACAGCACGAAAAGTAGAGTTGCAGCCAACAAAATATTGAGTGTTTTGTAAACAGGAAAATTTGTCGTACACCTAAAATTATTATGTTAAGAAATCTTAGTACCTTTGAACTATTATTGGTCAAAAAACCTTTGGCTTACAGAAAATTAGAAACAAACAAGTAAAAATACGCTACCAATGGAATATAATCCACGTTTCATAGAGCCCAAATGGCAACTTAAATGGGAAGAAAATGAAGTCTATAAAGTTGAGAATGACAAGACAAAACCAAAATATTATGTCTTAGATATGTTTCCTTATCCTTCTGGAGCAGGATTACACGTCGGACACCCACTTGGTTATATCGCCTCTGATATTTTGAGTCGTTTCAAACGCCAAAAAGGATTTAATGTCCTTCATCCAATGGGTTTTGATTCATTTGGTTTGCCTGCCGAGCAGTATGCTATCGAAACAGGGCAACATCCAGCTATCACGACAGCGCAAAATATTCAGACCTTCAAATCACAGTTTAACAAAATTGGTTTTTCATTTGATTGGTCAAGAGAAGTTCGTACTTCTAATCCAGATTATTACCGTTGGACACAGTGGATTTTCAAGCAGCTTTTTGAATCATTTTATAATAACGAAACAGATAGAGCAGAAGAAATCCAAAAACTTATCACACTTTTTGAGCAAAACGGCAATGAAAAAGTAGATGCAGCTTGTGATGAGGATACACCTTCATTTACAGCAGAAGAATGGAAAGGTTTTTCAGAAAAAGAACAGTCTGATATTCTTTTAAAATATCGTTTGGCGTATAAGTCAGAAGCGATTGTAAACTGGTGTGCAGAACTAGGTTCTGTATTAGCACACGATGAAATAAAGGACGGACTTTCAGAACGTGGAGGTTTTCCTGTCGAAAGAAAAAAAATGCCTCAATGGATGATGCGTACTACGGCGTATGCCGACCGTTTGCTCAAAGGTTTGGACGAAGTAGATTGGTCGGATGCGCTCAAAGAAATGCAAAGAAATTGGATTGGAAAATCGTATGGAGCAGAGCTTAGTTTCCAAATTGAAGAAAACCCAGCAAATAATAAAAGTGAGGAACTAACAGAACTTACTGCCTTCACTACTCGCCCAGACACAATTTACGGAGTTACGTATATTGCCCTTGCGCCAGAACTTGAAATTATAGATGAGCTTACGACAAGCGAGCAAAAAGCAGCCGTAGCAAATTATGTAAGTTATGCCAAAAACCGTTCGGAGCGTGAACGCCAAGCCGAAGTAAAAACAGTTTCAGGTGTCTTTACAGGAAGTTATGTTATCAATCCTATTTCTGGAAAAAGAACGCCTATTTGGGTGGCAGATTATGTACTTTCTGGCTATGGCACAGGCGTTGTGATGGGTGTTCCTTCCTCTGATGAGCGTGATTTTCGTTTTGCTACTCATTTTGGTTTGGAAATCGTTAAAGTGATTGAAGAGACAAAAACGGACGAAAACGGAAAAATAGAAGAAGCCTACACAGAAAAAGAAGGTACAATAGTAAACTCTGATTTCCTCAACGGAATGTCTATCAAAGAAGCAATTCAAGCAGCAATTAAAAAATTAGAAGAGAAAAAAGCAGGCACAGGAAAAGTAAATTTTAGATTACGTGATGCTGCTTTTGGTCGTCAGAGATATTGGGGAGAACCAATTCCAATTTATTACAAAGAGGGTATTCCTCATTCGCTTCCAGATTCTGAATTGCCTTTAATGCTTCCCGAAGTGGATAGTTATCGCCCAACGGCAGAAGGAGAACCTCCTTTGGGACGTGCAGAAGCCTTCAACTATCAAGGCAAATATCCTTATGAACTCACGACAATGCCGGGGTGGGCAGGTTCTTCTTGGTATTTCTTACGTTATACTGACCCTCAAAATATGCGTGTTTTTGCTTCCAAAGAAGCTGTTGATTACTGGAATCAAGTAGATGTATATGTAGGTGGCGCAGAACACGCCGTAGGACACTTATTGTATTCTCGTTTTTGGACGAAGTTTTTACACGATAAAGGCTTTTTAAATTTTGATGAACCGTTTAAAAAGTTAGTTAATCAAGGAATGATTCAAGGAAAATCATCTTTGATTTATAGAATTAATGGTTTCCAAGTTTATTTGAGCGAAGGAATTTATAAGCAAATCAAAAAACTCAAATCTGATGCTGAGAAAGTAGAAGGCATCAATCAGATTGCAGGACACGAAGCAATTCCAGCACACACAGAAGTTAATATTACACCTCTTCATGTTCCTGTTAGTATGGTAAAAGATGATGTTTTGGATATTGCAAAATATCAAAAATTCAGACCAGAGACAGAAAATGCAGAGTTTATAAAAGAGGAAAACGGTACATTTATTTGTGGTTCGCAAGTAGAAAAAATGTCGAAACGTCTTCACAACGTTGTCAATCCAGACGATGTAGTTTCAGAATACAGTGCCGATGCGCTTCGTTTGTATGAGATGTTCCTTGGGCCTTTAGAATATTCTAAACCGTGGGATACAAGTGGAATTGATGGTGTACAGAAGTTTTTACGTAAAGTGTGGAGACTTTTCTACCACGATAATGGCGATTTGGCTTTAAATGATGAAAAACCAACAAAAGACGAGTTCAAAACACTTCACAAAACCATCAAAAAGGTAAGCGAAGACATCGAACGCCTTTCAATGAATACGTGTGTGAGTACGTTTATGATTTGTGCCAACGAACTAACTTCAATGAAGTGCCATAAGAAAGAAATCTTAGAGCCATTTTTGGTCGTTCTTTCATCTTTTGCTCCACACATCACGGAAGAGCTTTGGCACGTTGCTTTAGAAAAAAATACATCTATCATAAAAGCTGAATATCCAAACTACAACGAAGAGTATTTGAAAGAAAGTGAGTTTGAATATCCAATTTCTATCAATGGCAAGGTGCGCTCAAAAATGTCTTTTGCTTTAGATACACCGGAGGAAGACATAGAAAAGCAAGTGTTGGCTACCGAAGTCGTACAAAAATGGCTAGAAGGCAAAACACCAAAGCGTTTTATTTTAGTCCCTAAGAAGATTGTTAATATTGTGATTTAATTATTTTATAATAGGTCAGAAATTCATTTTCTGACCTATTTTTTTGTCTTGACCTCAGTTTATTAAGGTCAGTCTCATTAGAGCAGACCATAAATATTATCTCTATTCTCAAAACAACTTTTACATCAAATCCCACTTTCTAAAAAATTGCTTTTGGATAAATAAAAAAACATTCCTACCTTTGTTTTTATAATGAACAAGCTAGACGCTACATATTATCCACTACAAGAGCAAAACATCGGCTCTACAACACCTGCGAAAGCATCTCGTAATTTTTTCCGACGACGACGACGCTTTTTTCGCCTTTGTGCGTCTATATAATTTTTGATAAGGTTGCGTACTTTATCAAACCACTCGTTTATTCAAACTCCTTTTAAGGCTTTTTGATTTCTTAGACTTATGATATTTTCATAGGTCATCCATTTATATATTCCTTCTTTTTTATTTTCCTTTCTGCACATGCAGTTTTGTAGGTTGTTTTTCGGCTGCTTACATCTGTATGAGCCTTATCTTCCTTTGCCTTATGATAACTATTTCTGTAACCAGTATTTTGCATCAAGCGTATGCAGAGTCTATTTGCCAAATGATTGAAGAAGCTGCCCAAGCTCGTGGCACAGGCATAGCCAAAAGAGACCCTAATTATATCCGTCAGAAAATTGTAGAAGGTAAGGCTGTTATTGCCTTGCAAGAGGAAAATATAGTGGGTTTTTGCTATATCGAAACGTGGGAAAATCAAAAATATGTAGCTAATTCGGGTCTGATTGTTCACCCCGATTTTAGAAAAACAGGTCTCGCCAAATCTATCAAAAGAGCTACCCTAGAGCTTTCCAAAAATAAATATCCACAAGCTAAATTATTTGGAATTACGACGAGCCTTGCCGTTATGAAAATCAATTCCGATTTAGGATATAAACCTGTTACTTTTTCAGAAATTACCCAAGACGATGCTTTTTGGAAAGGTTGCCAAAGCTGTAAAAATTATGATATTCTGATGAGAAATGAAAGAAAACTTTGTCTCTGTACAGGCATGATGTACGACCTTTCTACTTATCAGAACCCAAAAGAAGAACAAAAAGAGCAAAAAAATCAACGTTGGACAAACTTCAACCGCTTTCTCCGACTTCGCAGCATTCGCCTACAACGCAAATTAAAAGATTTTCCCATTTTCAAACACGTTATTTACAATGAAAACAACAAATAAAAAAGTCCTTTTAGCCTTTAGTGGAGGCTTAGACACTTCTTACTGTACTATCTATTTAGCCAAAGAATTAGGCTTAGAAGTCCATACGGCTATTGTTAATACAGGTGGTTTTTCAGAAGAAGAATTACAAGAAATAGAGAAAAAAGCCAAAAATCTAGGCTCAGTTTCTCACAAAACCATCGAAGCAAGTGAGCTTTATTACCAAAAAATAATCAAGTACTTACTATTTGGAAATGTTTTGAGAAATAATACCTATCCTCTTTCTGTGAGTGCAGAACGAACTTATCAAGCTATCAGTTTGGCAGAATATGCAAAAGAACTGGCAGTAGATTATATTGCTCATGGTAGCACAGGAGCAGGAAACGACCAAGTGCGTTTTGATTTGGTATTTCAACTGCTCATTCCCAACATAGAAATTCTTACGCCCATACGTGAGCAAAGTCTTTCAAGACAAGAAGAAGTAGAGTATTTAAAACAAAACGGTATTGATTGGGAATGGAAAAAAGCAAAATATTCTATCAATAAAGGACTTTGGGGAACAAGCGTAGGAGGAGCAGAGACACTTACTTCACACCAAGCACTTCCTAACGAAGCATTTCCAAGTCAGCTTTCTGAAACCGAGCCGAAAACAATAACCATATATTTTGAAAAAGGCGAATGTGTAGGAATTAATGATGAAAAAATGCAGCCTTTAGAAGCCATTCAAAAACTAGAACAAATAGCCAATAAATATGCTATTGGTCGTGATGTACACGTAGGAGATACGATTATTGGAATTAAGGGAAGAGTAGGTTTTGAGGCAGCAGCAGCTACAATTCTTATCAAATCTCATCATACGTTGGAGAAACATGTTCTTTCAAAGTGGCAGCAGTATTGGAAAGAACAGCTAAGTAACTGGTATGGAATGTTTGTTCATGAATCACAATATTTTGAGCCTGTTATGAGAAATATTGAATCCTTTTTAGAAGATTCACAGCAAAATGTAACAGGAAAGGTAATGGTAGAACTTCACCCTTATCGTTTCATTGTGCAAGGTATTGAATCAGATTTTGATATGATGAAAAGTAAGTTTGGACAGTACGGAGAGAAAAATACAGCTTGGTCGGGTGATGATGTCAAAGGCTTTACCAAAATACTAGCTAATCCACTTCATATTTTTAATCAACTCAATCAAAAATAAAATTTATTTCCAACCGTAAACGAGGACTAAAGCCGTCGTTTAGGATATTGTTCTGCCATTGTCGGTGTCCTCACCGACGATAAAAAACAAAAAATAAAATTCTTATGAACAAAAAATTCAAAATTGGTGTAGTGGGTGGAAGTGGCTATGTAGCTGGAGAGCTTTTGCGTTTGCTCATTCATCATCCAAATATAGAACTAGACTTCATTCAAAGTCATTCTCATGCAGGAGAGAAAGTTCAAAAAATCCATCAAGACTTGTTTGAAGTAGAAACTGTTTTTTCAAATCAAATAAATCCGAATGTAGATGTCATTTTTATATGTTCTGGACACGGAAAGGCAAAGAGTTTTTTAGAACAAAATGCGTTTTCAAACTCTACTAAAATTATTGATTTGAGTGCAGACTTTAGACTTCAAAAAGATGCGAATTACAACGATTCAGAGTTTGTCTATGGATTGCCAGAACTTAATAAAGATAAAATTCAAAACGGAAAGTACATAGCCAACCCAGGGTGTTTTGCTACAGCTATTCAACTGGCTTTGCTTCCTTTGGCAAAGGCTAAAAGCATAAAAAATGATATTCATATCAATGCTATCACAGGAGCAACGGGAGCAGGACAAAGCCATCAAACCACAACGCATTTTAGTTGGAGAAATGAAAATATTTCTGTCTATAAAGTTTTTGAACATCAACATCTTACAGAAATAAAACAATCTTTAAACAGTCTGCAAAACGATTTTGAAAAAGAACTACATTTTATTCCGATGCGTGGAAATTTCACAAGAGGAATTTTTGCAACTGTCTATACACAAACAGAGCTTTCAGAAAAAGAACTGAAAAAATTATATCAAGATTTTTATAAAGATTCACCTTTTGTGAAAATTAGCGATGCAGATATTCACTTAAAGCAAGTAGTTAATACAAATTATTGTTTGCTTCAAGTACAGAAAAAAGGCGACATGGTACTGGTTACTTCTGCTATCGATAACCTTCTGAAAGGCGCAGCAGGACAGGCTGTTCAAAACATGAATTTACAATTAGGCTTACCTCAAACAACAGGTTTACAGCTTAAAGCCTCTTATTTTTAATGGGCTGGTCGTCGGTGGAGACACCGACAACGGCGAAAATATAACAGGAGACCAAAAATGGCATAACTTGCCGTTGTTGGTGTCTCCACCAACAACTCATTTATCATTATGAATTTATTTGAAGTATATCCCAAATTTGATATTAGTCTGCAAAAAGCAAAAGGCGTTTATGTCTATGACGAAAACGAAACACCTTATTTAGATTTATACGGTGGACATGGCGTAATTTCTATTGGACATTCACAGCCCTATTATGTAAATGCTTTACAAAGGCAGCTTGAAAAAATAGCCTTTTATTCTAACTCTGTGCAAATGCCCTTGCAGGAAGAACTAGCTCAAAAACTAGGAGAGTTAAGTGGCTACACAGATTATAATTTATTTCTCTGTAATAGTGGTGCAGAAGCAAATGAAAATGCTCTTAAACTTGCTTCTTTTCATACCCAAAAACGAAGAGTAATCGCTTTTAAAAACAGCTTTCACGGCAGAACGGCAGCAGCTCTTTGTGTTACAGACAACTGTAAAATTCATTCTCCTCTACAATACGATAATTTTCCTGTTGTATTTTTAGATTTGAATGATGAAAAACAATTCCAAAATGCTTTTGAAACCTACGATGATATTTGCGCTGTCATTGTGGAAGGTGTGCAAGGTGTGGGAGGTTTAGATTATCCTTCTGATGATTTTTTAGAATTGCTACAAACCTATTGTAAAAAATACAATGCCTTGCTCATTTTAGATGAAATTCAGAGTGGTTTTGGTCGTACAGGTAATTTTTTTGCTCATCAGAGCAATCCAAATATAAGACCAGATATTATTACGACTGCGAAGGGAATGGGAAATGGTTTTCCTGTCGCTGGTGTAATTATCGCTCCTCATATTGAAGCCAAACACGGAATGTTGGGGACGACTTTCGGAGGAAATCATTTGGCAAGTGTGGCTAGTTTGTCCGTTTTGGAAGTTTTAGAGAAAGATAATCTAATGATAAATGCTAAAGAAATCTCTGATTTTCTAAGAGAAGAATTAAAATCTATTCCTGCCATTCAAAAAATAAAAGGAAAAGGATTGATGTTAGGCGTAGAACTAGAATTTCCTATCAAAGAAATTAGAAAGCAACTTTTAGAGGAATTTCATATCATGACAGGTTCTTCTGCCAATCCGAATTTACTTCGAATTTTACCTCCTTTGTCTATCAACAAACAAGAAATCAAACCTTTTGTAGAAGCCTTACAAAAAATACTACTTTAAAAAATGAAACAATTTATCTCTGCTAACGACATTTCAAGCGTCAATGAATGGGTAGAAAAAGCTATTTCTATCAAAAAAAATCCTTTTGAGTTTAATCATTTGGGTAAAAACAAAACATTAGGTTTAGTTTTTTTGAATCCTAGCCTAAGAACACGTCTTAGCTCACAAAAAGCTGCTCAACATTTGGGAATGAACGTAATGGTAATGAACCTCAATCAAGATGGTTGGGCGTTGGAATTAGAAGACGGTGCTGTGATGAATGGTAACACTCAAGAACACATCAAAGAAGCTGCTGGAGTTCTTTCTCAATATTGCGATATTATCGGTTTGCGTACTTTTGCCTCCCTTAACGACAAAGAAAAAGATTACAATGAAGTTGTTTTGAAAAAGTTTATTCAGTCGGCTTCTGTCCCAGTTATTTCTTTGGAAAGTGCAGCAGGACACCCCTTACAAGCCTTTGCAGATTGCATTACGATTGCCGAACACAAGAAAATCAAAATGCCAAAAGTGGTGCTTTCGTGGTCGCCTCACGTTCGTGCTTTGCCTCAAGCTGTGGCAAACTCTTTTGTAGAATGGGTTTCTCAAACTGATGCCGAACTCATTGTAACCAACCCAAAAGGATTTAACCTAGACCCAAGTATTTTAAAAAATACGCCTGTTATTCATAATCAAAAAGAAGCCTTTGAAAATGCTGATTTTGTGTATGCTAAAAATTGGTCTTCCTTTGAAAATTATGGGCAAATTAGAACGCAGCATCAAGATTGGATTATTAATGGTGAAAAAATGAAACTGACCAATAAAGCTAAATTTATGCACTGTTTGCCTGTTCGTAGGAATGTGGTGGTAAGTGATGAAGTGTTGGATTCTTCAAATTCTTTAGTGTTGGCACAAGCCCAAAATCGTATTTATTCAGCACAGACTGTTTTGTACCATATTTTAAATCAAAAATAATTAACTGTAAGGAAAAGGCATGCCTTTTCCCTAACAATAAAAAATGCTAAACCATCTTTTTTGACCAATAGAACACAAATATTTTTTTTAAACAAGACAATGAAAAAACAACTTTACATCGTCAAAATAGGAGGAAATGTAGTTGATAATCTTGAGCTAATGGAAGGTTTTATCAATCATTTCGAAAAACTGCCTTTTCCTAAATTGCTTGTTCACGGAGGAGGAAAATTAGCCACTCGGCTTAGTGAGAAATTAGGCATTGAATCAAAACTTATAGAAGGCAGACGCATCACTTCAAAAGAAGAACTAGAAATCGTAACAATGGTCTATGCAGGGAAAGTGAACAAAGAATTAGTAGCCAAATTACAAGCAAAAAAAATAAATGCACTAGGCTTTACTGGAGCAGATGCAAATATTTTGGTAGCTAAAAAACGTCCTGTCAAGGAAATTGATTACGGTTTTGTAGGCGATGTAGAAAAAGTAAATACAGAATTTCTGACTTTATGCTTGGAAAATAAAATTGTTCCAGTTTGTTCTGCCATTACGCACGACGGAAACGGACAGCTTTTCAATACCAATGCCGACACCATAGCCAAAGAACTTGCCGTAGGACTTTCTGAAAATTTTGAAGTAAACTTGATGTACTGCTTTGAAAAAAAGGGTGTTCTGTTAGATGCTAATGATGACGATTCTGTAATTCCAATTATTTCAGAAACAGATTTTGGAGAACTTAAAGCTAAAGAAATTATTTCAACTGGAATGATTCCAAAACTTACCAACTCTTTTGAAGCCTTGCAGCAGGGCGTAACTCGTGTGATGATTGGAAATACGTCTATGCTTTCTCTCAACAATTCAACTTATACACTACTCAAATTATGATTGAATCTTTACAAGAAAAAACACTTGATTTACTTAAAAATCTTATCCAAACCCAGTCTTTTTCAGAAGAAGAAGCTGAAACAGCTCTACACATTCAAAAATGGCTACAAGAGTTTGGCATCAAAACCGAAAGATTATATAATAATATTTGGGCAAAAAATAAGCATTTCGACGAAAGTAAGCCTACCATTTTGCTAAATTCTCATCATGATACTGTTCGTCCGAACAAAGGCTATACACGAAATCCGTTTGAGGCAACTATCGAAGATGGGAAATTATTTGGCTTAGGAAGTAACGATGCAGGAGCTTCTTTGGTGGCTCTTTTGGCTACTTTTGTTCATTATTACGAACAGGAAAATCTAAAATATAATCTCATCGTAGCAGCCACAGGCGAAGAAGAAAATTCTGGGCAAAATGGTTTGTGTGAACTGATAAAATATTTACCAATTATTGATTTTGCCATTATAGGCGAACCAACTCAAATGCAGTTAGCCATTGCAGAAAAAGGACTTTTAGTAATAGATGGATACGCAAAAGGCATTGCAGGACACGCAGCACACAACAATACAAAAAATGCCATTTATGAAGTCTTACAAGATATTGAATGGATTAAAAGTTATCAATTCCCAAAAGAATCAGAGTTTTTAGGAAAAGTAAAAATGAGTGTTACACAGATAAATGCAGGAAGTCAGCACAACGTCGTACCAGCGTCTTGTCATTTTGTAGTAGATGTCAGAATCAATGAAATGTATCAGAACACAGAAGTTTTTGAAATTATTGATAAAAATACAAATAGTGAACTCAAAGCACGTTCGTTTAGATTAAACTCGTCTAGCATTCCGAAAGAACATCCTTTTGTACAGGCTGGAATAAAAGATGGTCATACCGTTTACGGTTCACCAACGCTTTCTGACCAAGCTGTTTTGTCTTGTCCTTCTGTAAAACTAGGAATTGGAGATTCTTTGCGTTCGCATCAAGCTGATGAATTTATTTATTTACACGAACTTGAAAACGGCTTGAAAGATTATATCAAGCTTTTGGGGAATATTTTGACCTAACATTTTTCGTACACCAGTCTTCCAGACTGGACTTACAGAATGAAATAAAAATTTTTTATTCAGACTAGAAGTCTGAATTACACTTAGATAGAAAAAACCATGAAACTTTGGAACAAAGGCTATAACATCAATCAGTTTGTAGAAGAATATACAGCAGGAAGAGATAGAGTTTTAGACTTGAAACTCGCTAAATACGATGTTTTGGGAAATATTGCTCACGCCAAAATGCTTTGCAAAATTGGCATCTTGACAGAACCAGAACTTGAAAAGTTAGTAACTGAATTAAATCACATTCAAGAAACAATAGAAAAAGGAGAATTTACTATCGAAGAGCAGTTTGAAGATGTGCATAGCAAAATTGAATTTCTCTTGACGGAAAAACTAGGAGATATTGGTAAAAAAATCCATACAGCTCGTTCAAGAAACGACCAAGTGCTTGTCGATTTACATTTGTATGTAAAAGCAGAACTTGGGAACATAAAAAGCGAAGTAAAACAACTCTTCGATGTTTTGATGGGTTTGAGTGAGAAGCACAAAGACGTTCTACTGGCTGGTTATACGCATTTGCAGGTGGCGATGCCTTCCTCGTTTGGCTTGTGGTTTGGAGCTTATGCCGAGACACTGATTGATGATTTGATTCTCCTAAATGCAGCTTATAAAATTGCAGACCAAAATCCATTGGGTTCGGCTGCTGGTTATGGCACTTCTTTTCCCATCGACAGACAAATGACTACTGATGAATTAGGTTTTTCTACGATGCACTACAACGTGGTGGCTGCACAGATGAGCAGAGGAAGGTTAGAAAAAACAGTTGCTTTTGCTCTTTCTTCATTGGCTTCTACACTGTCTAAATGTGCGATGGATGTGTGTTTGTATATGAGCCAAAATTTTGGTTTCGTATCTTTTCCAAAAGAACTAACGACAGGGTCAAGTATTATGCCTCACAAGCAAAACCCTGACGTAATGGAGCTTATCCGTGCTAGAAGCAACAAAATTCAAGCTCTGCCACAAGAAATTGCTCTGATTACCAACAACTTACCAAGTGGTTATCATCGTGATTTTCAAGAACTCAAGGAAAGTCTCATCAATTCCATAGAAGTTAGTTTGGAAAACCTCCAAGCGATGCGTTTTATGATGGAAAATATTATCATCAATACAAAAAGCATAGAAAATCCAATGTATGAATATATGTATAGCGTGGAGAATCTAAACAAACTCGTAATGCAAGGAATGAGTTTTAGAGAGGCGTATCAAGTGTTGGGAAAACAAATTTTGGAAGGAAAATTTGAAGCTCAAACCAAAGTAGAACATACGCATGAGGGAAGCATTGGAAACTTGTCATTAGATAAAATCCAAGCAAAGTTTGATACGGTTTTCAACGAGTAAACGTTTTATAAGCGTTATCTTTGTAGTAGTAAACCAAACTTCTATGAAAAATCGGCTTGTCAAGTTTCATTTTATTATCCTTCTTATTTTAGTTGTAAACTTTATCATTACGATAGGTTTCAACTTTGGACTGAATAGTTATGTCAGAATAGGATTAAAAGTTCTTTTTTATGGAAGTGGATTGGTGGGGTTAGTCGCTTTTTTTAGGTCATTTAATTTCATTACAGCTTATTTTTCTTTGTATGTTATTTTTCCAATATTGTCTTTTGTGCCAATAGTAGGTAATTTTATCAAGTGGTTTTTTGTGTTGTTTATTTCTACGTCTCTTCCAGTTTATGAGAGTAAAGATTACGAAATTCATTCATATTATGGAATAATGCCAGCCTACAATCAGTACGAAATATATGAAGTGTATTCTCCATTCTTACTTTCAAAAGGAAAGTTTAGTTATTCAGAAGCAATGAACAAAGAGGAAAATGAATCTGACGAGTTGTTAAACGGAGAAAGTATTGATTCTATTCGTTTTGATAACAGTGTCTTGATAATGAAGATAAACGACAGCACAGAAAAGAAATTCAAACTCTATTAAAGCTAACTTATTCAATCAGTCTATATAAAAATTACTCGTAATATAAAATATGACCTTCCTAGAAAAACTAGACCAACTAGACAAACAACTTTTACTTTTTCTCAACGGACTACACCACCCTTTTTTAGATGATGTGATGTGGTACGTTTCTCTAAAATACACATGGATTCCTATTTATTTAGGACTTATTTTTATTTTTTATAAACTTTTTGGTGTAAAACATTTTTGGAAAATTGTGGTAGGGATTCTTATCGCTGTGGGATTATCTGATTATTTTGCTTCAGGGCTTTGCAAGCCGTTTTTTGAGCGTTTTCGTCCTTCTCATAGTCCAGAAATTCAAAACTTAGTGCATATTTTGAGAGATTATAGAGGTGGAAAGTATGGTTTTATCTCTTCTCATGCTTCTACTACCTTTAGCATTGCTTGGTTTGTATTTCTTTCGTTAAAGCGTTTTTCTAAAAAAAAATGGGTTAAGGTTTTGCGTTATGCTTCTCTTGTGTGGGCTGCACTTGTAGCATATTCTCGTGTGTATTTGGGAGTACATTATGTGGGTGATATTTTGGCTGGCGCAGTAGCAGGAATTTTGATGGCTTGGCTAGTTTATTGGCTGTACACACTTTTGGAAAAACGATTTTCTGTATCTTTGGAAAAAACTTCTGATAGTTTTTTGGAATAATTTTCAACCCTAATTCAATAATCAATGAAAAACTATTTTTTTATATTCAGTTTATTTTTCTCACTATTTCTTTGTAGTAATTTATTTTTTTCTTGTAAATCCTCTAAAAAAGATAATTTCTTTGAGTTGAACTACTCAAAATCGGCGTGTAAGGGTCGCTGTCCTGTCTATACTTTAAAGATTGATGAAAACCAAATGATAGTCTTTAATGGAAAAGAATATACTTCTGTTGTTGGACTCATTCAGATGCGACTTCCAGATGATGCCTATCAAGAACTTCAACAGCTTATCACTGAAAGTAAGTTTTTAGAAACTGATGCTGTGGGTTTCAACCGTCCGTTTGATATTCCCATGACGACTTTAGAGATTGCAAAAGGGAAAAGCTCTAAAAAGCAAATTTTTTATAATCAAACTCCACAGGATATAGAGAATCTTGTCAAATTTTTAGACAAACTTGTCATTGAAGTTCAGTCGGAAAGCAAAAAGAAATAATTTTTTCTTAATAAAGTAAAAAACTGTACTGTTTTTGATAGTTGAGATAACGTTCTTAGTTTACTTATTTAAACTTAGAATGATTTTATTGTATTTTTCTAATATTTTAACTATTCCTTATGAGATATATCAACACGCTCTCTATCGTATTTTTACTTTCTCTCTTTATTTGTTATTCTGTTTCTGCACAAGATACTACCAATGTAACAACTGACGGCATTGCTACTGTTCCTGTAAAAAAAGTAGAAATTTGGAAAAAAAGTGGTTCTATCTCTGCTACGTTTTCAAACGTAGGGTTGAGTAACTGGGCAGGAGGTGGACAAAGTTCTATTGCTTTAGGTGGAATTTTTAATTTCAATGCTACTCGCAAAACAGAAAAGTCGTCTTGGGAAAACAACCTTCTGGTGCAATATGGAATGGCAAGAGTTGGAAAAAGTGATTTCAATCTCTTTAAGAAAACAGATGATAACTTTCAGTTTGATTCAAAATATAACTACAACTTAGGTAAAAACTGGAGTAGTGGAACATCAGTAAGTTTCCGTACTCAAATGGCTCCTGGTTATTTTTTTGATAGAGATTCTTTAGGAAAAGAACAACAAGGACAGCTCATTTCAAATCTTCTTTCTCCTGGGTATTTGCTATTTGCGACAGGTATTCGTTACGAAACCAAAATTTTTAGTATGCGTTATTCGCCAGTAGCTGCTAAGTTTACTTTTGTGATGAATGATTCTTTGGCAAATATTGGAGCTTTTGGAGTAGAAGAAGGACAAAATATTCGCTCAGAATTTGGTTCTAACTTCGATGCCAACTTGACATACGATGTGATGGAAAATGTAAAACTTACCTCTACTCTCAATCTTTTTGCTAACTATGAAACACTCACACAAATAGACGTAAACTGGGAGAATCTAATTGTTTTTAAAATAAATAAATATCTTACTACCAGTTTTGCTACACAGCTTATCTACGACCACGACGTTTTGATTCCACAGGACGACGAAGAAGCACCCAAACGAGCCATTCAGTTCAAACACGTTTTGAATATTAATGTAGGTTATACTTTCTAAGAAATTACTTGATAGAATGTTTTCATACCTTGATTTCTATCAGAAATCAAGGTAGTTTACTTTTTAAGAAGTTTTATTGCCTCTTGCAGCGTTTCATCTATTTGTGTTGTGGTTTGTCGTACATATTTTGTAGGAACATAATTCTCTCTAGGAGTTCCATTTGTATGAGATAACTTTGCTACTGATAGTCTGTATCCAAAATTTTGATCTTGAAAAGGAAAATACGACATCTCCCCAGCCAAACGTTCCATTTCTGTTCCCACAATACTTCCTCGCTGCATAGCATCAAAACCTATTGTAATGCCTTCGCCCATACTTCCTGTCCATCTTCCTACCAAAACTACAACTTGTTTTTTGTACTGGTTTTCTCTTGGGTTTACATATTCTACCCATTTTCTATCTACTTTTGTTTTGCCATCGTACTGCTCTTCCAACTCATGCACTTGATAAGGTTGTGAACTATTGATAAATCTTCCCATAATAGCACGAGCAACGTATGAGTTTCCTCCATCAACAGTATTTCTAAGGTCTATAATTAGACCGTCTGTATCCATTAATTGATTGATCAAACTATCAAATACTTCAATGAGATTATTGTTGCCTAACGAGTTATTTATCTTGATAACTCCTATGTTGTTTTTTTTGTAACTATCTGCTAGAGTAGTATATTTTTTTGTTTGAAGTGTATCTAAATCAAGATGTATGATAGAATTATTTTTTGCTTGTAGTGTAAGTATTCTTGGTTCATTGTATTTTCCTGCTAGTATTTTATTGAGTATCCATTCTCTTACCTTAGGGTTCTTTTTGTCTTGGCAATGAGTAGGAAAACTAGCTATTACTTTTTCTATCTCAATACCATTGATTTTTTGTATTTGAGTTTCAATTATATCTTTAGGTATATTTTCTAATTCAGTTTGCCATACATTCGTAATAATCGCTTTTTCGTTTTGAAAAGTAGCGTAAATAGGAGAGTACAAACGATAAGAAGATTTTGTGTTTGTATTTAAAATAAGATGACTATCGTAGAACTCATTCAACAAATTCTCAAACAGCAAGATGACATCTGTCTTAGTTTTGATGTTCTTAATCTTTTCTTTATAATTTTTTTCTATACACGATAATTCTATATTTTTATCTTCTAAATAAACATAATAATCTGAAATATCATTTATCATCTGCTGTAAATCAGCTTCAATTTCTTTCTCATTTACCTGTGCTAGTGAAATGTTAGATAACAGAATGGTGAGCAGAACTGCTAGAATAGTTTTGTACATTTGGATGGTTTTTAAATTAAATTGTAATTTAAAGCTTTCTACTCAAAAACCAAGTCAGAAACACTCCCAAACCCACCACACTCACAGAAGAAAGAGGCATCAAGATAGCAGCTACTAAAGGAGATAGTGTACCACTTACAGCGAAACTAAGTCCGACCAAATTATAACATAGCGAAACTACAAGCCCAAAACGCACCACATTTATTGTTTGGCGAGCATATTTCATAAACCTAGCTAGTTTTGGTAAGGCTTCAGCTCTCAAAATGGCATCACAAGCAGGAGAAAATTGTTCTTGGTGTTCGCTTATCGCAATACCAAAGTCAGATTGTTTCAACGCTCCTGCATCATTTAAGCCATCGCCAATCATAAAGACAGATTCTGTGTTTTGAGATGTTAATTTTCTAAGAAAACTAAGTTTGTCTATTGGTTTTTGATTGAAATGAAGATTTTTTGTTCCAAAAATATCTACAAAACGAAGTTTTTCAAAGTCGTTATCACCAGAAAGTAAAGAGAGATTGAAATTTTGTTTTTTAAAATCATCCAACAAAACAAAAATATCTTTACGCAAAGGATTAGAAAGCTCAAAATAGCCTTTTACGATATCGTTTTTACTTACAAAAACTTTTGAATTTTTATCCTTTTGATGTTCTGCTTCATAATTTACAAAAGCTGCATTTCCAATTTTCCATATAGTTTCTTGATTCTGTTGTCTTGTTTTTGCTTCAATTCCAAAGCCTATTTTTTCCTCAAAGTCATACATTATTCCCTCTCCAAAATCAGAAACAGCTTCATAGATTGCTTTACTGACTGGATGCAAAGAAGCTGAAGAAAGAGCTGCCAAAATTTGTTTTTCTTCTATTTCTAAGTCTGTTGTCGATGGTTCTAATGATTTCCAAATGGCTTTTGGTGTAGAGGTAGTAAGTGTTCCAGTTTTATCAAAAACTAAATGAGCTTTTTTCGTTGCCAATCCTTCAATGGCATCTGTATTTTTTAAGAAAAAGAGATGTTTTGCCAAAATCTGTCTAGCATTTCCGAAGGCAAAAGGAGCATTCAAAGCCAATGCACACGGACAAGCCACAATCAAGACCGAAGTGAAAACATTAATTGCAGCCTCCCAACCTGCTGCATAAAGCCAATATCCAGCACTAGAAAACGCCACTACAAGTACAAAAACGGTAAAATTTCTACCCCAACGCTGTGTTAGGTTTTTGAGTAAATGATTATTGTCTTTGTCAAAGGCTTCATTGTTCCAAAGTTGCATCAAATAACTTTGTGAAACGGTTTTGAGAAGTTTTATACGCAACGGTTCGCCCCACTGCCTTCCCCCTGCATAGAGGCGTTCGCCTTGTTTTGCCTCTATGGGTTTGGTTTCCCCACTCACAAAGCTATAATCTATCTGTGCCTTTCCCTCCAAAAGTTCTCCATCAGCTGGGATAAGCTGTCCGTTTTTTACAATAACAATATCCTCTATCTTCAAATCAGACAAAGAAACTGACCTTATAATTTTTTGATGGTCTTCTTCCGTTTCTAAAAGAGCAGCCAAAGGAAAATAAGACTGGTAATCTCTTTCAAAAGAAATACTATCAAAGGTTCGGCGTTGAAACCATTGTCCTATCAGAAGTAAAAAGATAAGAGCAGCCAAAGAATCTAAATATCCTGCGCCTGTGTGGCTCAAAATCTCATAGATACTTCGCCCAAAAAGAGCCGAAATACCAAGTGCAATCGGTACGTCAAAGTTTAATGTTTTGTGTCGTAGAGCATAAAAAGCATCTTTAAAATAATTTGCCCCACTAAAAAGCAACACAGGCAGAGAAAGTAAAATATTCAAGTAACCAAAAAAACGAGGAAACTCGTCTTCTGCAATCGGCAGACCCAAATATTCAGGAAAACTAAGTAGCATCAAGTTTCCAAAACAAAATCCAGCCACTCCCAAACGCAGTAAAAAATTAGGAGGTAGTGTGTTTTTTTTCTTCTTGTTTTTAGATTCTAATTTTAAATCTGGCGTGTAGCCCAACGAAGAAAGAGCTTCGACGAGCTTTCGAAGGGAAATTTTATCAGCATAAAAACTAACATTCGCTTCCCTTCTCAAAAAATTGACTTTAGAATCCTGTACGCCTTCAAAAAGATGAGGTAGTTTTTCCAATAGCCACACACAAGAAGCACAATGAATCTGAGGTAGATTAAATGTAATACGAGTAAAATTTCCATCGGTAAAATCTACTAACTGGGCAATCAGTTCTTGATTGTCTAAATACGCAAATTGTTCTGGATTTTGATTGAGTTTGGGAGAAATTCCAGCTTTTTCAAGAGCATAATAACTTTCTAGTCCGTTTTGAGAAAGAATACTATACACCGTTTGACAGCCCGAACAGCAAAACGCCTTTTCATCGTATAAAATAGGCTTAGGAGGACATTTGTCGCCACAATGAAAACAAGCGTGGTTTTCTTTTACTTCTTTTGCCTTTTGAGCTGCTTCTGCTGGTGGAGGTGCTGCTAGTGTTGCCATAACTTCAACGTGATAGTTTTTAGATAATGACAAAATTATATCTAAAAAAGTCCTTAAAAAATGAACTTTGTCAGCTTTTGAGGTATTTTAATAAAAGACAATTACCGACCTTTGCCGTAAATTTTTACTTGAAGAAACACTCATTTTGTTATGGAAAACTGGTTTTCTCAAAACTGGGACTGGATATTTGGTTATATTATTTTGCCTTTTTTGATTTTTTTGGCGAGGCTAACCGATGTTAGTCTTTCTACCTTACGTATTGTGCTAGTAACAATGGGCAGGCGCAATATTGCTCCCATAATTGGTTTTGTAGAGGCGTTTATATGGCTTTTGGCTATCGGACAAATTATGCAAAACTTAAATAATGTAATGTCGTACTTGGCGTATGCAACAGGTTTTGCAATGGGAAATTATCTAGGGATTTACTTGGAACAGCGTATAGCCTTAGGAATGGCAATGGTCAGAATTATTACTAGCCGAACAGCCACTAATTTAACAGAAGCTCTGAAAAACTCTAATTATCGTTTTACACATGTGGAAGCAGAAGGAAAACATGGCGAAGTAAGTATTCTTTTTTCAGTGGTCAAACGAAAGGAACTTACCAAGTTTATCAAGCTCATTCAAAAGCATAACCCCAACGCTTTCTATACTGTTGAAAACATTCGATTTGTGAATGATACAGATGTTATTTCAGATACACAAACAGGTACGTTTGCACGTATTGTTCAAAAAGTACAGAAGTTGAGAAAGTAAAAAAATACCTTCTCAAAAGCTATAACATTGTTGGCTTCATATTCTCTGCTCTTGTCAGTGCCTCAACGACGACTTATATCATAACACCTTTCAGAAAAATGGAAGGTGTTTTTTTTATTGCTAAATAATAATTTCCAAAACCTGTCAAAAGTCATCTTTTTATCTGAATACTCTCCTGTTTTTCGCTTTCCTCATCCTCTACATTTGTAACATAGAAAACCAAAAAAGATGGCATTTGCTGTCTTAATCACTCTAAAATCAATAAAAATATGCAAGTGCTGATAATTTTGGTCGTGTGTAGTTTGGTCGTGGCATTAGGCTTTTTGGCTGCTTTTTTTTGGTCAGTCAAAGACAACCAATACGAAGACACTTACACACCAAGTATGCGAATTTTATTTGACGATACATATAGCGATTCCGAAACAGGAGAAAATAACACAACCGAACATCTCAACTAAAATCTATTCAATCAGGAAAACTTTACATTTTGTATTTCAATCTATATATACTTTATCTCTATGGAAAATCAAACCTCCAATCAAATCACACAAGAAAGTCCTCCTAAAAAGAAAAAATGGGAAGGCTTAGAGCTAGAGCATTTTTCTTATGACAATACGATTGTTAGAAATTTTGCTTATGCGACTACGTTTTGGGGTGTTGTCGGAATGCTTGTTGGCTTACTGGCAGCCCTTCAAATGGCTCATCCAATGTTCAATTTTACCGAATACTTTACCTTTGGGCGTGTTCGTGCTGTGCATACAAATGCCGTAATCTTTGCTTTTGTAGGAAATGGTATTTTTATGGGCGTATATTATGCACTTCCTCGTCTGTGTAAGGCTCGTATGTTTAGTGATTTGCTTAGTAAAATTCACTTTTGGGGTTGGCAAATGATTATCGTTTTTGCTGCCTTGACATTATTTTTAGGTTACAATACAGCAAAAGAATATGCCGAATTAGAATGGCCTTTAGATATTGCGATTGCGCTTATTTGGGTGGTTTTTGGTGTCAATATGATGGGAACAATCATCAAGCGTAGAGAACAACATCTTTACGTAGCGATTTGGTTCTTCATAGCTACTTTCGTTACAGTAGCAGTTCTACACATTGTAAATTCAATGGAATATCCTGTTTCACTTACTAAAAGTTATTCGCTTTACGCAGGAGTTCAAGATGCACTCGTTCAATGGTGGTACGGACACAATGCTGTGGCGTTCTTCCTCACAACACCGTATTTGGGTTTGATGTATTACTTCGTTCCTAAAGCAGCTAACCGTCCTGTTTATTCATATCGTCTTTCCATTATTCACTATTGGGCATTAATTTTTATCTACATTTGGGCAGGTCCTCACCACTTGCTTTATACAGCGTTGCCAGACTGGGCGCAATGGTTAGGAACAGTCTTTTCATTGATGCTCATTGCTCCGTCTTGGGGTGGTATGCTCAACGGACTTCTTACTTTGCGTGGTGCTTGGGATAAAGTACGTGAAAACCCTGTATTGAAATTTATGGTAGTCGCTCTTACTTCTTATGGTATGGCTACTTTTGAAGGACCAATGCTTTCTTTTAAAAATGTAAATGCAATTAGTCATTACACAGACTGGACAATTGCTCACGTACACGTTGGCGCATTAGGTTGGAACGGCTTTCTTACATTTGGAATGATTTATTGGCTGATGCCTCGCCTATTTAGTACTAATCTTTTCTCTAAAAAACTAGCTAACGTTCACTTCTGGATTGGTACATTAGGAATTTTGTTCTATGCTATTCCGATTTACTGGGCAGGTTGGACACAAAGTTTGATGTGGAAAGAGTTTACACCTGCTGGCTTCTTGAAATATGAGTTTTTAGAAACCGTTACTCAGATTTTACCAATGTATTATATGCGTGCATTTGGTGGCTTGTTGTATGTAATTGGTGTCTTGATTATGATTTATAATATTTATCAGACCATTCAACAAGGAAAATTTGTTCCAGAAGAAAAAGCCTCTGCTCCAGCTATCAAGGTTCAAGAAAAAGAAAAAGGAGGACACTGGCACTCTTGGATTGAAAAACGTCCAATACAACTTTTGTTTTGGAGTACAGTAGCGATTCTTATTGGTGGAATTATAGAATTTGTTCCTACATTTTTGATTCGTTCAAATGTTCCGACGATTGCAGCCGTGAAGCCTTACACGCCTTTAGAATTGGAAGGAAGAGACTTGTATATCCGTGAAAACTGTGCTGTTTGTCATTCTCAAATGATACGACCTTTCAGAGATGAAACCGAACGCTACGGAGATTACTCTAAAGCAGGTGAGTTTGTCTATGACCGTCCGTTCTTGTGGGGTTCTAAACGTACAGGGCCAGATTTGCAGCGTGAGGGTGGAAAAATGCCAGACTCTTGGCACTTCAACCACATGTACGACCCTCAATCTACTTCACCTGGTTCGATTATGCCAGCCTATTATTGGCTGATTGAAAATCAGTTAAATACATCTCTTACCGAGAGAAAAATAAAAGCTATGCAAGCGTTGGGCGTACCATATCCAAAAGGATTTGAAAAAGAAGTTCATGAGGATATGGCAAAACAGGCAGCTGAAATACAGGAACGATTGGCAAAAGATAATATTCAAGTCAAATCTGACCGAGAAATTATTGCAATGATTGCCTATCTGCAACGTTTGGGGACAGATGTAAAGAAAGTTGCTCCTCAATATTTGCCTAAAAAATAATTTTAAAAACCCTCGTTGACGGCTGCATTTTGAGCCTCAACGACGGTTTACCTCTACCTATTTTACACAACCGTCAACGAGCTTGAAAGCGTCGTTGAGGATAAAAAATATAAAAACAATGTATAAAGACGTAGCAAGAGCCATTGAAGGTATTGATATTTATCCAATTATGGGCGTGATAATTTTCTTTTCTGTCTTTGTGATAATGCTTGTCAATGTCTATTCGGCTAAAAAATCAAATGTAGCACACTGGGAAAGCCTTCCCTTAGAAGACGCTACTTCTAATTCATTTACTCCAAATACCCATACAAATGAAACAGAAAATATATAATCTATTCAATCAAAAAAATATACCCAAAAAGAAACTTGCTTTTCTAACAATGGTATTTTTCTTAATGTCCCAAAACAGTTTTTCACAAGACACAAGTGGAATTTCTACTGATTTCACTCCTTTAGAACTAGGTGTTGTCATCCTAACAACGATTACACTTTTTATAGTCATATTGGTCTTGATGGCTAGTATTTCTATATATAATCATAGTAAATATGTTCTTAGGCTAGATAGAATAGCTAAAGGCGAAGTGGTGGAAGAAGAAACAGAGTCCTTTACTGAATGGTTTTGGAAAAAGTTTAATGCTGCCAAACCTGAAAGAGCCGTTCTGATGAATCACGATTACGATGGTATTCAAGAACTAGACAACGACCTACCACCGTGGTGGAAATATGGTTTCTATCTGACTATCGTCATGGGAGTTATTTATCTCTATGTCTATGCAAATGGAATTGCTCTAGATTCTCCTAAAGAATATGAGGTAGCCGTACAAGAAGGAAATATTTTGAAAGCTCAATATTTGGCAGACATGGCAAATGCCATCAATGAAAATAATGTAGAGCTGGCTGATGTAGCAGGTGTTACAAAAGGAATGAGCATTTATGCCAAAAAATGTAAAACCTGTCACGGAGGAAAGGCAGAAGGACTTTCAGGCCCTAACCTTACCGATGAGTATTGGTTGCACGGTGGCGATATTCGTTCGGTATATAAAACTATCAAGTATGGTGTTACTTCAAAAGGTATGATAGCTTGGCAAGACCAGCTCTCACCTCAAGAAATACAGCAAGTAGCTAGTTTTGTTTTGTCATTGCAGGGTTCTAACCCACCGAATGCAAAAGACCCACAAGGCGAGAAATACGAACCTATAAAAGAATAGTAAAAAATATAGTAAGGAAAAGGCACGCCTTTTCCTTACTATTAAATCATACATTAAAGTTATGGAAACGCCAAAGCCAAAAAGAGAAAAAAAATATAAAGTTACCGATTACGACAAAGACGGGTTTAGAGATTCGATTTCGACAATAGACTCCTCTGGGAAGCGTGTTTGGATTTATCCGAAAGCTCCAAGTGGTAGGTTTCATTTATACAGGAAAGTAGTTGCAGCCTTTCTACTTGCATTTTTATTTGGTGCGCCTTTTATCAAAATAAATGGCAATCCATTGCTTTTGTTTGATGTGCTTTCTAGGCGTTTTGTGATTTTTGGACAACTTTTTACACCTCAAGATTTTCATTTGTTTGTCTTGGGAATGCTTCTCTTTATTGTCTTTGTAGTGATTTTTACAGTCATTTTTGGACGTTTATTTTGTGGTTGGGTTTGTCCTCAAACTATTTTTATGGAAATGGTTTTTCGCAAAATTGAATATCTGATTGAAGGCGATGCAGTAGCGCAAAAAAAGTTAAACAAACAAGCGTGGGACGCTGAAAAAATAGGTAAAAAAACAGCCAAACATTCCATATTTTTTGGGATTTCATTTCTGATAAGTCATACATTTTTAGCCTACATTGTTGGGGTAGATGAGCTTTGGCAACTCTTTGAAGATACGCCAACAGAGCATTTGAGTTTGTTTGTGGCTTTACTTGTCTTTACAGGACTTTTCTATGGAGTGTTTGCTTTTTTGAGAGAACAGGTCTGTACTACAATTTGTCCCTACGGACGCTTACAAGGTGTTTTATTAGACAATGATTCTATTGTAGTAGCGTATGACGAAGTGCGTGGAGAGCCAAGAGGAAGAGGAAAAAGAGAAAAAGACCCAATAGAAAGAGAAAAAGATCCAAGAGGAGATTGCGTAGATTGTAGTTTGTGTGTAGAGGTTTGTCCGACAGGAATTGATATTAGAAATGGAACACAGTTAGAATGTATCAATTGCACAGCTTGTATTGATGCTTGTGATTCGATAATGGATAAGTTTGATTTACCTCGTGGACTGGTGCGTTATGCGTCAAGAAATGAAATTGAGAAAAAACAAAAGTTTAAGTTCACAACTCGTATGAGGGCATATTCTGTTGTTTTATTCTTACTCATAACAGCTATGGTTAGTCTTTTGGCTATCCGAACACAGGTAGAAACGATTGTTTTGAGAGCGCAAGGAACAACGTATCAAACTACAGAAAAAGGAGATATTAGAAATATGTTTACGGTCTTGCTTATCAATAAAACTAGCGATACGCTAAATATGAGCATAGATTTAGAAGAAAAACACGGCACAATTCAAATGATTGGAGCAGAAAGTTATCAATTATTACCAGAACAGACAATGAAAGGTGTAGTCTTGATAGACTTTCCGAAAGATAATCTACCTCCAAAAAGAGAAGATATTCACTTACAAATATTTTCTAATGGAGAAAAAATTGAAACTGTAAAAACCAAATTCTTATCACCATTTGTGGCTAATTAAATAATCCTCGTTGACGGTCTTGACCTCAACGACGGTTCATAAAAAATATAACTCTGCCGTTGTCGGTGTCTCACCGACAACAGTAAAAAAATAACTCAAAAAACTATGAATACATTAACCACACTTTGGGCAAAATTTAATTGGGGAACAGGGCTATTTTTATTTTATGCAGCTTTTGTGATTTTTATGTTATCACTTGTAGTGATGTCGCATCAGCAGAAAATCGAACTTGTTACAGAAAATTATTATTCAAAAGGAGTTGATTTTCAAACACAAATTGAAGAGCAAAAAAATGTAGCGACTCTTACAGAAAAACCAACCATAAAACAATTAGAAAATGGAAATATAGAACTCAAATTTCCAACTGCTGAAAGCGAGCGCAAAGTAAATGGAGAAATTGCGTTTTTTCGTCCTTCTGATAAGGATTTAGATTTTACCCTTCCTATTGATTTAGAACAAGAAAACAAACAACTCATCACAAAAAAAATAGAACAAGGACTTTGGAGAATAAAACTCTCGTGGTCGGAAAATGATAAAAAATTCTTTCAAGAAACTGTATTAGTTGCATCCAACTAATCGTAAAATAATAGCAATTATGGAAAACTCATTTGGTACTTTCTACATCACTTACAAAGAAGCTAGTGTTCCGACAAGAGAACGTTTTTCGCTATCAGAAAGAGAAACCGAAACACTACTTCTTGAACTAAAAGCCATTACAGAAATTCAAGAAGTCTTTATTTTATCTACCTGCAACAGGACAGAAGTCTATTGGTATGGAAAAGAAAATGCTATTTCTATTGTCAAAGAAAAATTTGCACAGATAAAATCTGTTTCTATTGAACGATTGATAAAAGCTGGTTTTAGAGAACTCACTCATTCGGATGAAGTTATTAAGCGTTTTTTTGAGATAAGTGTGGGCGTAGATTCTCAAATTATTGGCGATTGGCAAATTACGCATCAAGTCAAACAAGCCTATCAACTTGCAGACGAACTAGAAACTATTGGCACATATTTTCACAAACTTATCAGCTTTGTTTTGAAAGCAAGTAAAAAAATTACGTCTCAAACCGTTTTTAGGAGTGGAGCAGCTTCTGTTTCTTTTGCAACGGCAGATTTAGTACGTAAAATTGTAAAAAACAATCCTTCTTCTATGCCTTCTATTTTAGTAGTTGGTGTGGGAAAGATTGGTGCAGACACAGTACGTAATCTAAGAAAAATGGGTATCCAAAATGTCAAGATTACCAACCGAACTCTTGGAAAATCGGCGATGTTAGCGACTGAAAATGCTTATGAAGTGATAGACTTTAAAGATGTTTTTGAAGAAGCAGAAAAAGCTGATATTGTCATTAGCTCTGTTTCGTTGCCTAATTTCTTTAATTCTCTGACTATAAATGTTAGGAATGTGAGTTGTCGTCAGTGTTTTATTGACCTTTCTATGCCTAGAAGTGTAGAACACAAACTGACTAACTTTTTAAAAGTCTATAATATTGATGATTTAAAAGAACAGACAAAAGCTGTCAGAGAAGAAAGAATAGGGGCGTTGTCTGCTGTATATGAAATTTTGAAAGAGGAAAGAGAAAATTTTCAAAACTGGAAAACAGAATACGAATATATTTTGATGCTACACCCTTTCAAAACAGCTTTAGAAGACCTTAAAAATAATATTTCGAACAAATATAGTTCAGAATTAGATGAAAAAAATCAACAGCTCATTACAAAAATACTAACTGACTTTACACAAAAGGCAATGCGTATTCCTATTGTAAATCTAAAAACACAACTTAACAACCATCCTAATCAAGAACATCAAAAACCATTTTTAGATACGCTACAACGTCTTTTTTCTTAGAAAAATGAAATATTAATCAGATAAGGTAAGCCTAGTCGCTACATAGCATAAATTCAGAATTATCCATTGTCCATTTTTAATTATTCATTAGAAAAATGTTTTTCCCAGCTCTATTTCTCGGTCTTACAGGTAGCCTGCATTGCGTTGGAATGTGCGCTCCTCTTACATTTGCATTTATGCAAGGACAAAAGTTTGTGCAAAAACTATTTTTCTACCAACTAGGAAGAATTTTGATGTATTCTATTTTAGGAATGGGAGTCGGATATGTTGGGCAGGCTTTGTTTTTTTCCAACTGGCAAAGTTATGCAGCTTTTTTGCTGGGTGGAACACTTATTTTGGCTGGACTTTTTAGTTTTAATTTAGACAGAATTACAGATAAAATTTCAGTTTTAAAATGGCTTTCTCAGAAAGTATCTGTTTTGATAGGACAATTTCTCTTCGATGAAAAGCCTTATAGACTATTTTTTGCTGGACTTTTGAACGGACTTTTGCCGTGTGGATTAGTTTATTTTGCTCTTTTAGGAGCAGTAGCAGCAGGCACAACACTTGAAGGAGGAATTTTTATGATAGGTTTTGGCATCGGAACGCTTCCTCTCCTTTTAGCTTCCTTATTCTTCTCAAAAAATCTTTCTAGAAAAATAAATACAAAGCATTTTATATTTCAAAAACTAAAAATTATCTACCCTTATGCTTTTATAGTTATGGGGATTTGGTTCTTTGGAATGGGGATTTTTGCTTGGCAAAACGCTCCTATAAATTGTCACTAGCTTGGTTTTTCAGAAATTGTTTTCTATTTTTATAATAGTAAAATAAGCTATACTTATGCTGTCAGTAGCAAAACTATTATTATGAAAAAGAAAAAAGTAGAATTTCCAAAGTGTGAAACGTGTCCAAAACGAGTTTCTTCGGTTTTTTGTGATTTATCGGAAGAGCAAGTTGCTGAAATGTCTGCCAACAAAGGTTGTAATTTTTATAAACGAGGGCAAAATTTATTCTATGAAGGCTCTCGTGCTATTGGTGTGCATTGTATTTATGAAGGAAAAGTAAAGCTGACAAAGTTAGGTATTGATGGCAAAGAACAAATTGTAAAGATAGCATCAGATGGCGAAATTTTAGGGTATAATTCCTTACTTAGTGGACAGCCTTATAATGTTTCGGCTGAAGCCTTAGATGATGCCATTGTGTGTTTTGTACCCACTTCTACATTTTCTGATTTGATTAATGAGAACAATGAATTTCCTCGCCGAATGATGCAAGTTATGGCAAAAGACACACAAGATATGGAAAAACGCCTTACCAACTGGATGCAAAAATCAGTTAGAGAGCGTTTGGCAGAAGTGCTTTTGCTCCTACACAATCGCTATCAAGACAAAGATAAACCTAATATGATTGATGTCAGATTGAGTAGAGAAGAAATTGCAAACCTTGTCGGAACTGCCACAGAAAGTGCTATTCGTTATCTTTCAGAACTCAATACAGACAAAATTATCGAACTTAAAGGAAAAGAAATCCGAATTTTGAACAAGGAAAAACTGGTTCGAATTGCTAATATTTAATCTCTTCCGAAACCAATGTTTTTAAACTGGTTTTGACTGTAGTATCTCCATAAATTTCTACTAAGAAATCATCTTCAAAAAAATTACACACATAGCGAGCCGTCGACAGGTTTTGCTTTTTGAGCCTATGTACTTGTAGTGTTTCAGAATTGATTAAGACACTTTGTGTTTCTACTGGAAGGTAGAAAAAACGATTTTGTGGGTCTTCTAGTTCCCAATCAAAAATATCAAAATTGAGATAGTTCCAGCCATTTGGAAAAATAAATTCGTTCAAATTTGTTTGTTCATAAAAAACAGCTACTCTCCAAAGCATTCTGCCATTACTAGGTTCTTCATATCCTACATAACGTACTTCTAATCTTTTGTCTTTAGAAATTTTTGGAAAAATTTCATTTTCATTCATTTTCTGATGATTGATTTATATTTTCTTCTTCCTGCTTTCTTTCTTCTTTTATAATTCCTAAACGTTTTGCTCGCTTTTCCCAGTTTTTTCTTGCAAGTTCTTGCATATCATCTTCTCCATCTGACTCATCTACAATCTCTAACCCTAGAAGCGTTTCGATAACATCTTCCATCGTAACAAGTCCACTTACCGAACCATATTCATCTACTACAATCGCCAAATGATTTCTATTTTCTATTAGCTGTTCGAACAAATCTGGAATACTTCGGTCTCTTTCAGTAAAGAAAATAGCCCTTTTTATGTCTGATAACTTTTTCGAACCATTACCATTTGCCATTTCCTTAAAAATATCATCTTTCAAAACTTGCCCAGTAATATTATCCGAATTGGCTTGATAGACAGGAATACGTGAAAAACGCAGATTCTGATTGGCATTAAAAAAGTTTTCAATCGTTTGTCCTTCGGCTGTCATTTTCATTACCGAACGAGGTGTCATAATATCCTTAGTCTGAATTTTTTTAAAATTGAGTAAGTTTTTAATCACCTTAGATTCTGACTCTTCAAAAACACCTTCTTTTTCTGCAATTTCTGTCATTGCCGAAAAATCTTCTCTACTCAAAACTGAGCCGTGATGCCCTTTGCCTCCAATTACCTTTGTAGTAAGTTGTAAAAGCCATAAAATACCCGTGTATTTTAAAGGTGCAATCATAATGATGAGAGACTTTGATGTAAAGTTGGCAAGCTGTTTCCAGTAGGTTGCTCCAATAGTTTTAGGAATAATTTCAGAAACTACCAAAATCAGAAATGTCATGATAGTAGAAACAATGCCGACTATATTTACCCCCAAAATATCAATCTGAAAAGGCAATTTTTCTGCCTGAACGCCTACCAAAATTGCACCTACGGTGTGTGCAATCGTATTGAGTGTAAGAATAGCGATGAGAGGTTTATCAACATCTTTTTTAAGATTTTCTAAGATAGTTGCATAAGGTTTCCCTTCTTTTTTCTTGACATTGATAAAGGTGGGAGTGATACTCAAAAGTACAGCTTCCAAAATCGAACACATAAATGAGAAAAAAATGGAGACAGAAGCGTAAAAAAATAAAAGTGCCATAATTTGGGTTTGCTTGACAAGAAAATCTGATAATTTTTAAACTACAAAACTATACTTATTTTCTTGGAAATGGAAAAATATTGATGTTGTACTAACTATTTTGATAAAAAATTGATTATCTTTTTCTTATCTTTCTGATTAAACTTTTCGTTTAAAATACAATTTTAAAGCAGATAAGCTCAGTCTTATCATTACAAAAAATCAAACCTTTCTAATTGGTATCTTTACTGATAACCCATTTTTAAAACTATGAAAATCTTAAAAAAAATATCCATTGCTATAATTGTTTTGTTGGTCTTGTTGATAGGAGCAGTTTTGCTTGTTCCTGTTTTATTCAAAGACCAGCTAAAAGCTAAAGTTGAAAAAGTTGCCAGCGAACAAGTTTTGGCAGATGTAAAGTTTGGAGATTTTGATATTTCCATTTTGAGTCATTTTCCTAAACTAACAGTACAGTTAGAAAATATTAGTGTAGTCAATCGTGAGCCTTTTGAGGGAGATACACTTTTAGCAGCACAAAATTTTGAACTTGCCCTCAATTTTATGTCTGTTTTTAAAGATAAAGTAGAAATTCATAGTATTTATGCTGACAAGCCTCTTGTTAATGTACGTGTTTTGAAAGATGGCAGAGCAAGTTATGATATTTATCAAGGAAGTACAGAGGAAGCAACCACAACAACCGACACAGCAGCCTTCGAAATCGGATTGGAAAAATGGAATATTTCCGATGGCAGAATCCGTTATCAAGATGATACTTTAAAGATGATTGCGATTATCGATGAACTAAACCATACAGGAAGTGGAAATATTACTTCAGATAAATATGATTTGAGTACCAATACGACTATCAAAGATTTGTATATCAATTTTGAAAACGTAGCTTATTTAGATCACCGACCAGTTTCGGCAGATGCAACTCTTGAAATGGATATGAAGGCAATGAAATTTACCTTCAAAGAAAATGAATTTAAAGTCAATGATTTGCCTTTGAAAATGGATGGATGGTTAAGTATGCCAGAAAATACAGCATCTATCTTGATGGATTTGAATTTTTCTACACCAGAAACCAGCTTTAAAAGCCTTCTTTCTCTTATTCCTCCAGTATTTTTGAAAGACTATAAAGGACTAGATGCTAAAGGAGAATTTGTATTTAAGGGGATGACAAAAGGAGAATTTAATTCTGAAAAAGAACTCTATCCTCAATTTGATATTTCTCTTTTGGTAAAAGATGGTTATTTTAAATATCCAGAACTTCCAACAGCCGTTGATAATGTAAATGTAGATATGCAGGTTATCAATACTACAGCAGACCTTAATAATACTGTCATAGACATCAAGACTTTTGGAATGAACCTCGGTAAAAATCCTGTCAATGGAAAAGTTAGAGTGCAAGGTTTAGAAAAATATGATATTGATGCCAACATAAATGCTACTGTCAATCTTGCTGAGTTAGCAGAAATCTATCCAATGGACAGCCTAGAAATAAAAGGAATGTACAATTTAAAGTTATTGGCAAAAGGTATTTATGATGAAGCTCAAAACCGTATTCCTACCATTGATGCAGATATGACGCTCAAAAATGGTTATGTCAAATCATTGGCTTATCCTGTTCCCATAGAAAACTTAGAAGTAGAAGCTCACGCCAAAAATAATACGGGACAAATGGAAAATACTCGTGTGGACTTAGAAAAAATTACGATGCAAGTAGATGGAAAACCTTTTTCAGTTGTTGGACATACCGAAGGCATAGAAAATTTAGTTTATGATTTGGCTATAAAAGGCGAATTAGATTTGGCTACCATTACCAAAATTGTTCCCTTGGAAGATATGACTGTTACAGGACTGATAAAAGCAGACATTGAAACCAAAGGCTCAACGGCTGCCTTAGACGCTGAAAAATATGGAGAGCTTCCTACAAGTGGAGATTTATCTGTTCAAAATCTTGTTTTTTCTAGCGTAGATTTACCACAAGGAATGAAAATCACAAATGCAAAGGTAAGTTTTACACCTCAACAAATGATTTTGGATTCGTTTCAAGGTTTTTTAGGTAAAAGTGATATAGCTCTCACTGGTGGACTTTCAAATTATATCGCTTATGCTCTTGCAATGGCAGGTTTCCAAGATGGAACTCCTGTAATTCGTGGAAATATGAACATGACTTCCAATCAGTTTAATGTAGATGAGTGGATGACCGAAGAAGATGACCCAACAACAGTAGAAGACGAAACTGGAGTAGTAGAAGTACCGAAAGATATAGATTTTACATTCAATGCCAATATTGAAAAAGTTTTATATGACAATATGGAACTCAACAATATGCGTGGACTTGTCAGAGTAAAAGATGGAGAAGTCAGAATGGATAATCTTACTTTTGATGCTGTGGGTGGAAAATTCCGTACAAGTGGATTATATAGTAGCAAAGAAATAGACCGTCCAGTATTTTCATTTGACTTAGATATTATTGAAGCTAATTTGGGAGAGGCATTTAAAACTTTCTCTACTGCTCAAGCATTCGCACCACTTGCAGAACACCTAGATGGAAAATTCTCACTCAACAACTTCAATGTTACAGGTATTTTGAAATCGGATATGATGCCAGATATGGCAACTCTTTCTGGAGGTGGAATCATGAAAATTGTAGATGCTATGATGAAGGAAAATCCGTCTGTCAATAAACTGGCAAATCTTACCAATATGCCTAAGTTTAAGAATACTCGCCTCAAAGATGTCGTGATGCAAACTAAAATTGAAAATGGAAAGATGAATATTCAACCATTTAATCTTGATTTTGCAGGTTATATATCTAAAGTTGGTGGAACAACATCGTTAGATGGTGGAATTGATTTTCACATGGAAGTTGATGTTCCAAAAGAAGAGGCACTCTCTTTAGTAAGTAGTTTTATAAAAATAAAGCCAGAAGAGATTGAGAATGAGAATATACCACTTCTTTTCAATATTGGAGGAACATATAACAGTCCTAATATTTCAATGGATAATTCTGCTATAAAAGCACAAATCAAATCGAAAGCCAAACAAACTCTTCAAGATGAAGCTACCAAAACAGGAAAAGAAATTTTAAATGACTTTTTTGGAAATAAAGAGAGTGATTCTACTAAAACTACAAAAACAGATTCTACCAAATCTACTAATCCAGTAGATAAAGCTAAGGAAGAATTGAAAAACAAACTCAAAAACTGGGGAGGTTTGGGTAAGAAAAAAGGAGGAGAATAAAATGTAGTGTGCTAAAGTTGTTTAAGAATGTATTTTTGTACAGTTATCGGTACTGACCTGTCAGTCTGACCTTGATTTATTAGGTCAGTCTCGTTAGAGCAGATTGTAATGTAATTTGTTTTTTCTCTATTAGCTTCGCTCACTTTCAGGTCTTAAACAACTTCTGCGTAGTAAAACGAAAAAAACCTATTTATTTTCAGAAATAAATAGGTTTTTTTGAAACTTCTAACTGTTAGTTTTATCCTTCTTGTGTTGGAGGAGGAGGAGTTGAAGAATCTGTACTTGCATCCGAACTAGGAGAAGCATTCTGAGCCAAACCTAATTTTGCTTTCAATTCTAAAAGAGAAGCCGAAGATGAAGCCTCTGAACCTGTACCTAGTGCCTTCGCTACATCATCATCCACAGATGTGTTCATAGAAGCAATTTCTCCATACGATTCTGCTAGTGCTTCCTCTTGAGCTACTTTTTCTTTCATACGCTCAAGCATTGCTACCGTTCCACTAGAATCAATCTGTGACATTTGCTTGTTGATTTTCTTAGTAGCTGTACTTACCTTAGAGCGTGCTTTCAAAGTACGAAGTTCGTTCTCATAAGAACCTACTTTTGATTTTAGTGTCTGAATGTTTTGATTCATCTTAGCAACACTTTGCTCGTGCATCGCCATTTCTTTTCCAGTACGGTCAGCTTGCTGTTGTGCTTCTTCTTTCTTACGAAGCATTTCAGATGCCAAACGGTCAGCTTCTGATGGGTCTAGCTCTCCAGTTTGTGCTTTTTGTAAAAGTAAAACAGCTTTCTGCTCATAATTTTTAGATTGAGAGAGAAACTGTTGGTGGTCTCTTTTAGCACGAATTGCCAATGCTTTCAATTCTGCCAATCCTTGAAGACTCTCATTGAGGTTTCCTTTCAAATCACGGATACCCTGTTCAGTCATTTTGATAGGGTCTTCTAATTTATCTATTGCACTATGGGCTTCTGCTTTACCCATGCTGAAAAGTCGTTTGAATATAGACATATTATATTTTGCTTTTTAAAGTTCTGTAATATTTTTATTTCTCTCTATTGGGAATACTAGATTTAAACAGTAGCTTTTACTGCGCTTGCTCCTGCTTTGGCAAATTCTAAGAGATTCTCTGAATACTCTGCCATCAGTAGTTTAAGGGAATTGATAGAACCTTCAAGTTCATTCAAATCTAGGTTTTCGATTTGGAGTGTGTCTCTAAAGAGAAGTTTTTTTCCAGTTTCATCCAATGAAAAAGCGCCATGTACAATTTCTCGGTTCTTTTGAAGCAAATGAGTGAGCGTTTTCTCGTCAATGTGTTTGAGTTCAAGGATATACTGCTCAATAATTAGAATAGGGTCTTCACAGTCAACCACCAAATTACGAATGCCTTCTTCTTCATCATTGATAATGAATAGCTCTTCTTCAGCATCTTCTGCTGTGATGTCGTAGCCAAGTTCTAATAAATAATCTTTTACAATCTGAAAGTGATCTTTCATACAAGTTGATAAGTTAAATTTGTTGAATGTTAAGTCTTACACTGACTTATGTATAAGTCTTTTGAATTAATCCTTTAAAATAAGATTTTTTTGTGTAAAAAGTAAAATATGTATCCTTTTTTTCTTAAAAAAACTCATTTCTACATTTTTTCTTATTACCCTCTTAGAATAAACCAAAGGTTCTATTTTATAGATACGGACAATGAAGGTTTTATGTTTTTGTTTTTTTGCTTATTAAGAAAAAGCACTCTATTTCTGAAAATAATAGAAATAAAGTGCTTATTGAATCTACTGAAAACTCTGAAAGCTATTTTTTATCTAATACCAATATAACTATGTTGTCCTTTTTTATCAGTCTGCTCTCGTAGGGCAGTACTGATGCGATTTTTAGGTGTCGTTTAGTTTTTATTTTGGTATAATTGTTTCTTCACATAATCCATCACAAAGAAAAACTCTGTTCCGATTTGCTTACAACGCTCATCATAAGTTTGAGTTTCGCTAGGCGTACCATCTGAAACTTTTGGGTCTTCAAATGGAATAGCAAAGCGAGCATCTGCCCCCAATACTAAGGGACAATTTTTGTCAGCATCACTACATACCATGATTGCAGCAAAATCTTTTTTAGGATTTTGTTTATGTGTATATTTTTTTGAAAACATAACTGTTTTTGAATAACTTTTACCTACTGACATAGAATAAACAGGATTTTCATCTCCTTCAAAAGCAGTTGTTTTTTCTAGTTTTACACCTGCTCTTTGAAGTGCAGCCACAGCTCTAGGGTTAAAAGCAGTTGCTTCTGTTCCTCCAGAAAAGGTTTGGATACCATCTATTCCATAATAATAAGCAGCAATTTGTAACCAAACTTGTCCGAGATGACTTCTACGTGAGTTGTGAGTACAAATGATAGTAAAATCAATCGTTTCAGAATCATTGTTTTGCTTTTGTTTTATTTTGGTAATATAGTCTCCAATTTCTTTTAGTTTTTCCTTGCGTTCTTTGTCAATGGTTTCAAAATTAGAAGCTAAACCATCCGAATAGCTTTGAAGTCTTGGAAACAAAGTATTTTTATCCGTTTGAAATGATGATTTGAAAGACATACAACTAAGAAATAAAAATGAGAGAATAAATAATTTTGAAGTTTTCATTGTGAGATATGTTGAATAGAAAAAAAATAAAATTAGCAACAACCACTATTCGGAGGGCAGCAAGTAGCCTCTTTTTGTAAAGTTTGTTTAGGTGATTGAGTAGGATTCTTTTGAGCAAAAACAGTAATGCTGAAAATACCTGTTTCTCCATTCCTCAACTCTTCTATCTCTTTCTTTGAGAGATATTTCTGAAGAATATCATCTGGGATAAAAATCGTCTTTTCTTTTTGTAAAGTAATATTCTCAAAGCCAACTTCTTTTATAAAGTTCAAATACTCTTCTTTCTGAATTGCACCCGAAACGCACCCTGCATACATTTCAGCATCTTTTTGTAAGGCTGTTGGCAAATCTCCTAAAAGTACAATATCAGAAATACTGAAATGTCCGTCATTCTTCAAAACTCTATATATTTCACTAAAAACGGCTTTTTTGTTTGGGACAAGATTTAATACACAATTACTTACAACAACATCAACTGAATTATCAGAAACAGGCATATTTTCAATATCTCCTTCTCTAAATTCTACGTTATTATAGCCTAAATTATCAGCATTTTGGCGAGCCTTTTTAAGCATTGTTGGAGAAAAATCTACTCCAATAACTTTTCCTTCACTACCTGTTTCTGCTCGTGCTACAAAACAATCATTCCCTGCTCCCGAACCCAAGTCAAGAACCGTGTTTCCCTTTTGAATTTGTGCAAACTGTGTAGGAAGTCCACAACCCAAGCCCAAGTCTGCATCAGAATTATAACCATTTAGGTTGTCATATTTTTCTGACATGATATTGTAAACTTCTGTCGAACTATCGGTAGTTCCACAACAAGAAGCTGCATTAGCTTTTTTGTCTTGTAGAGCAACTTGTTCGTAACGCTCACGAACCATATTTTTGATTTCTTTTTCTGATGAATTTTTCATTTGTTTATTGCAATTTAACGATTAAATAATATAAAAAATAAGTGATAAAGCACTTTACTCTTCTAACAACACAAATCAGAATCTATCTTTGAGTTAAAGTCATTAAAAAAAATATTGAATAAGAGCTGTATTTCCTTCCAATTTTGAGGGTGTATGCAGTAGCAAACACTTGTTCCTTCAATTGTTCCTTGTATAATACCTACTCGTTTGAGTTCTTTTAGGTGTTGAGAGATGGTAGGTTGTGCCAGTCCAATTTCATTTACCAAATCCCCACCAATACATGCATTTACTTTTATCAAATGCTGCAAGATGGCTATTCTAGCAGGATGTCCCAAAACTTTAGCAAGGTCTGCTAATCTGTTTTGTTCTTCTGTAAAAATATCAGATTTGGTAAGTCCCATATTCAAAAATCATTTTAATTAATTATTGTATTGCAATATTACGATTAATAAATTTTATATCCAAATATGATTTCTATTTTAGTAGTTTTTTTATTAAAAACTCCATTTGTTAGCTAGTTTTACTAAAGAAAGCATAATTGGAACTTCTATCAATACCCCCACCACAGTTGCTAAAGATGCTCCAGAGTCCAAACCAAAAATAGAAATTGCTATTGCTACTGAAAGTTCGAAAAAATTACTAGCTCCAATCATTGCAGCAGGTGCACAGATAGCATGAGGTAGTTTTATCCATTTGCCTATAGTCCAAGATACAAAAAATATAAAATATGTTTGTAGAGTCAGAGGAACTGCAATAAGCAAAATAGCGAATGGGTTTTGAATAATTTTTTCTCCTTGAAAAGCAAACAATAAAACTAGGGTTGTCAGTAAAGCTACAATAGAAATAGGCTTTAACTTGGCTAAAAATACATCTTTGAACCATTCTATTCCTTTATTTTTGATGAGGTATTTATTTGATAAATAGCCTGCACTTAAAGGTAGAACGACAAAAATAACAACAGAGGTAATCAGAACATTATAAGGAATCTCAATATTATTAACTCCCAATAAAAAACGTACGATTGGAATAAAAAGCACTAATAAAATTAAATCATTTACCGAAACTTGTACAAGCGTATAATTTGCATCTCCATGAGTAAGATAAGACCAAACAAAAACCATAGCAGTACAGGGTGCAGCTCCCAAAAGAACAGCACCAGCAAAATATTCGGTAGCTTCTTGAGGAGTTATGTAAGCTTGATAGAGATAATCAAAAAATATCCAAGCAAAAAACGCCATTGTAAAAGGTTTTACTAGCCAGTTGATGGTAAGGGTAAGCCATAAACCTTTTATATTCTTTTTTACGTCTTTAAGAGAGTCAAAATCTATCTGCACCATCATGGGATAAATCATTAGCCAAACCAAAATAGCAACAGGAATATTAATAGTAGCAATTGTTAAGTTGCTAATTACGGAGATACCTTCTCCAAAAAATTTTCCCAAAAGTACTCCTACAACGATACAGATACTTACCCAAAGTGTTAGATAGCGTTCAAAATTACTCATTGAATTTAGTATTTAGTATTTAAAGTATTAATTTATTGCAATATTACGATAATTAATTGTCACTTTTAATCTACAGCCAAGTATTTTAATAAACTTTTAGGGTAAACGCATGAAAGATTTATGCAAAGACGACTTGTTCTAAATAGTCT
>NZ_JAHDIG010000020.1 GCF_020630935.1 Bernardetia sp. | reverse complement strand
TTTTTACCCTCAAAAACCTAGTGTGTTTATTCCTCAGTAATACCGAGTTCACGTTGTTTTACTAGCGAAAATGAGAAAACTTTTGACTTATCAAAGCATTTTTGAGAAGAGTAAACCTTTAGATACAATTTAATTTTCACTAAATAACTGACAATCAAACTTTAAAATAAGTTTGAAGCCATTATGGTAGATATTATTTCTAATTTTCTCCCAAAAACGGAGAGCAATGTAAAAACACGTTTTTTGAAGAGTAGCAAAACGCTATAAAATGGATAGAAAATCCTATCTTTGACTGATTTTTAAATAAAACTACTTCAATGAAAAGATTTTCTCCTTATGTTAGTGCTGGCTTGGTAGCTTCTATGTTTTATGTGCTTTACCAAATGCGACAAGCTGTAGATACAATGGAAATATTTGCTACTGCACTACACCACACAACAGTACTTTTGCTTTTCTCTACTTGTGGTCTGATGGCTATTTTGCTTAGTTTGAGTGGCTTTAAGAGTTTAGATAATGGACTTCAAGCTGTTTCCTATTTTGGACTTATCGGTTCAATTCTTATCTTGCTTTCTGTATGGTTTATGCCTTTTTTTGTTTAAATTGGTATTTGTCAAGAGTAAATTAATTGACTTACAAAATTATATTCCTCATCACTATAGTTATTTTAAGTAATAGTATTTTTTACTGATTACTGGTAACTGCATTACTGGTAACTGAAACATGGAAACTTTAAATCTATTTTGGGAAAGGCTTATGCAAGACCAATTATTGGCTGCCTTTGTAGGCATCGCAGGTCTTTTTTTTATTATTATCCTAATTGCTTTCTTGTGGGTTGTCTTTACAGCAGACAAATCAGAAAAATTAGCTTATAGGCGTTGGAGAAACGGACTTTGGGGAGAAGAATACCTCACACAACTCAAAGAAATGACAGAAAGCACGCAGCGAACTATCGAAGCCTTACGTACAGAGATTAACGACCGAGAAGAAGACAGCCGACAACGCTTAGAACAAGCTGAAGCATTAGAACAGCAGATTACGGAAAGGCAACGAGTAATAGAAGAACTAGAAAACCAAAACAAACCTCCCTTTTCAATTTCGACATTTTTTATTGGCTTTACAGTCGGAATAATTCTTTTAGGTGGTGCTTTTGTAACTCTCTATTTCTTACAAATCGTTCATTTTTAAGCGAATATAACAAGAGATAAAGAGTACAATAATTGAATATCAAATTATATTATCGTATCTTTGCAAATTGAAAAATTTGTTGTAATCTAATTATTGACCTTTCATAACTCTCTCACTACCAATTCTTTAAAAGCTCTTATTTTCATGGAAAGTGTACTACATAGTTTTCTAAAACGCTTAATTGAAGAAGGTGGAACTCAAAACTTTTTGATTATTAATCTATCAAAAAGTTACTATATCCAAGTGGCAGGAGAGTTTTATTCAAGTCATCTATTCTTTGAAGCTGTTTCTAATAATTTTCTTCCTACCAAAAACCAGTTGAGTTCTTCTCAACATCAGCGTTTACTGACTTTAGGTTGGAATTCACCTACAAAAGAAGGAAATTATACTTATAAGACAAGTATTAATTCAAGTGAAGAGTATAATGCTTGTATCGAATTTGTAGAAAAAACAGCGAAAGAAATTTATGGTATAGATGTTATTGATGAGTTTATGATAGAATTAAATTTAGAATAATAGCAAAGTATTTTTCAAAAGCGTACTACTAAAAAACGAAATTTGTTCCAATGAAAAACATACAATTAATAGTTGTTTTGCTCTGTGCAGTATTAGGTACAGGCGTATTTAGCTCTTGTAGTAAATTTACAAAAGCAATGTCAGACCCTAACTGGCGTGTACGTGATAAGGCAGCTCAAAAATATTATGAAGAAGGAGACTACTACCGTGCAGGTTTGTTGTGGGAAGATGTAGTACCGATAGTAAAAGGCGACCCAAGAGCAGAAGACATTCAGTTTAAATATGCTTATTGTCATTTTTATCAGAAACAGTATCTTTTAGCTGCTTATTATTTCAAAAACTTTTACTTTACCTACCGTAGAAGTCCGAATGCAGTCGAAGCTTATTTTATGAATGCTTTTTCATTGTATAAAGATTCACCTAGAACTCACCTAGACCAAGAAAGCACAAAGGAAGCCATTCAAGCTTTCCAAGATGTAATCAATACCTATCCAGATACAGACTACGCTAAAAGAGCAAGCAAACATTTGGATGAACTTAGAGCAAAACTAGAACTTAAAGCCTTCGAAAACGCAGAATTGTTCTACAACTTAGGTCGTTATAAAGCTGCTGTAATTGCCCTAGAAAACTTTCAAAAAGATTACCCAGATGCTCCACAGCTTCCAGAAGCTGCTTATTTGCGCTTAAAGTCTGAATATGATTTAGCAAAAAACAGTATTTATAGCAAGCAAAAAGAGCGTTATGAAATTTCTAAAACGTACTATTTTTATTTGATAGACCGTTATCCAGAAAGTAAATTTGCTAAAGACGCTGAAAACATTTATGATAATATAGAAAAAGCTCTCAGAAACATAGAGAAGGGAGAAATCATTGATACAAAAGAAAAGAAAGACCCTAAAAAAATTACGACTTCAGAAGGCTCTGCAGGAGAATCTGAGTAAAACAATTTGCTTTTCTATTTTTTAAAGTTATACTAATACTAAATAAAACAATCCAATTTATATAAATATGTCAGCTAAAAAACCTAATCTTCGTCGTACTCAAACGGCAGCTCTTCAAACTCGTGATGTACAAGCCATTATTGCAGCGACAGGTAATCTGTATGAATCTATTTCTGTTATTGCTAAACGCTCTCGTCAGATTTCAACAGAAACAAAAGAAGAGTTGAATCAAAAAATTTCAGAGTTTAGTATCGGAACAGACTCTTTAGAAGAAGTCTTTGAAAACAAAGAACAGATTGAGGTCTCTCGTCAATACGAACGTATGCCAAAATCTACGTCTTTGGCTACTGACGAACTTTTAGAAGGGAAAATATATTTTCGCTACCGTCAAGAAGAAGACAATAATACTGCTTCATAGAAGCGTATAAAAGCAGTCAAACAAAGTTAATTGACTGCTTTTTTTATAAAAATTTTTTAAAGCAACGATTAATACGTATTTTTCGGCGTTGTTTATCAAAACTGATTAACAAGAATAACTATATTTTTATACTTGATAAGCAATGACTTATGACTTTATTTTCCAAACTAGCTTAGTTAAACATAAGCTATTATCAATTATACTGTACCTGCACTTAGATAATGCCAACATCAACTACTAAATCCACAGATAATATACTATCCCATAAAACAGAATCAGAAACAACACTACATTACAATTCTGATTTTTTAGAATGGCTACATCAAGAAGAAATTAGTTTGGCTATTTCTACTTATCAAACCAACAAACTGTTTTTAGTTGGGCGAGACACTACCAAACACTTATTTGTCTCTGAAAAATCATTTGACAGAGCGATGGGATTACATGTAGAATCTGAAAACTCGTTTTATTTGAGTACTCGTTTTCTTCTTTGGCGTTTTGAGAATGCCCTTGCAGAAGGACAAATACACAAGGAAGCTGATAAAGTATATATTCCTCGTCAAGCATTTACGACAGGAGACTTGGATGCACATGATATTTCTAAAGATGAAAATGGAAATATTGTGTTTGTAAATACAAGATACAACTGTATTGCTCAAATCAGTGAGAAATATAATTTCAAACCTATCTGGACACCTCCATTTATTACCAAAATGGTTTCAGAAGACCGTTGTCATCTCAATGGTATGGCAATGCGTGATGGCAAACCTCGCTATGTTACAATGGTTGGTCAAACAGATAGACTGGATGAATGGAGAGAACACAGAAAAGATGGTGGAGTTGTGATGGATATTCAAAATAATGAAGTCTTGGCAGAAGGACTTTCTATGCCACATTCTCCTCGTTATTATCAAGATAAACTATGGGTTTTAAATGCTGGTAAAGGACAGTTTGGCTATGTAGAAGATAAAAAATTTGTTCCTATTACATGGCTTGATGGTTTTTTGCGTGGATTAGCTTTTTATAAAAATTATGCTATTATTGGTCTCTCAAAACCAAGACACGAACGTACTTTTGCAGGTCTTCCATTAGAAGAAATTTTAGAAAACAGAAAAGCTGAGCCAAAGTGTGGAGTTTTCATTGTGGATATAAATACAGGAAATGTACTTCATAGTTTAGAATATGAAGGGAATATAGTAGAGCTTTATGATGTAGAGGTTCTACAAAACACAAAACGTCCTTCTACCATAGATATTCGTAATAGAGATATTTGTAGTTTTATTGCTATCGAAAAAGAAAATGATAATGTAGAGTTTAAAGCATTGAGCTCATTGGAGGATAACAACCCTTCGGCTTATAGTAGTCAAGCACTTTCTTCATTTCCAACAAATAAACCTTTACCAAAACGTCCTACCCAACACAAAAAACCAAATATGGCTGCTACCTCAAAAGAAGCCATTAAGTATCAAGCAAGTGCAAATATCTCCTTACAACAAGTCATTCAGCACTTTGGAAAACTAACATTCCCCAAACTAGAGCAATTAGCAAAAACTCGTAAAGTAAATGAGCCATTAATGGCTATAATAGCTCATAATGGTCAGCATCAAGTAGGTTGTCTTATCTTGGAGGCTCTTCCTAATGGTGTGGGAAAGGTTCTTAGCTGGTACATAATTCCTCCTTATCGTAGTTTAGGAATTGGAAAGGAATTGTTGATAAAAGCTCAGAACATTGCAAAAAAGGTAAAACTGCAAGGTTTAGCAATGGACTATGTCTCTGACTGGACACAAAAAGACGTAATAGAAGCTATAATAGACAAACAAAAATGGGAAAAACCAATAGTAAAGCTTAGTCTTTGTAAGGCATCTAATGATTCTATCAATACGGCTCCTTGGCTTAAAAAGCTTCCTCCTCTACCTTTAAATATGGAAATAGGAATGTGGAAAGATGTAACTGAAGTAGAGAAAAAAGTAATTCTAGAAAAGAAGAAAAAACAAGACTGGTATCCAGAAATTGTATCACCTTTTCAATCTCCTCATTTGATAAGTTTGGATACTAGTGTAGTATTGAGACGAGAGGGCAAAATAGTAGGCTGGATAATTACCCATAAAATAAAGGAAGATACCATTGAATTTACAGGCTCTTTTGTAGATTTCAAAAGCTTAGGTCTTCAGAAAAAAAGTCTTCTCATACATCTTATTAGTAAAGCCGTAAATTGTTTCCTTGATGCAGGTTATAAATATGGAATATGGCAAATTCCTCAAGACCATAATACTATGTTTCGTTTTACGGATAAATTCCTAAAGCCTTACCTTATTAGTTTTACAGAGCAAAAAGTAGCTTATAAACCTCTTTGATATTTTTATTGACGTTTTACTATTTTAGTAACTCAATCTGTAATAGGCAAATATGACAGCTTTAAACTATCAAACATAAAAAACTAAATTTTCATTTTTTTTCAAAAGAATTTATATATTTGTGCTAACTTACATCAAGTGTATAATTTAACTAACCCTAAACCTAAATCATATCTGATATGAAGAAAATTATTTTAACATTTTTGCTGCTTTTTGTAGGAGTTGCAGCTTTTGCTCAAACGACGACACTGCAAGCAACAACAGTTGAGAATACTGAGCACAAACAAAGAGCTGAATTCATGACCAGTCAAATGGAGGCTTTGATTACTGACATGAAACCAAAACAAAAAATAGCAATTAATGAACTCAATGAGAGATATTTCGAGAAAGAGATTCCTTTAGCAAGACGCATGGCTAATGTAACAAATCCTCAGAGAGAAGTAAAACTGAACGATTTGAATGCAAGACTCCATCAAGAGTATAAAAAAAGAATGAAAGAAAATCTTTCGTCTTCACAATACACTTTATTTACTCAAAACTTAGAGAGTCTTCTCGTAGGCGTTAAAAACGAATTTGGTGAGTAATTCTTCCATAAAAAATAATCTTCTCTCAGTCAAAACTTTTCAATATGAAAAATAAAAAAAATATACATACTTCATTGAGTAGTTATTGCACAGAATACATAAGCAATTTTAATCTACATCAATTAAATCTTAACTTCAAGCGTAATGCACTGAAGGCTGCTGCAATAGCGGCTACATCTTCTTTTGCTCTATCTTCAACAGATGCTCAAGCACAGGTTCTTGACTGTCCTCCTGTTTTTGAGGAAATACCTCTTGTTGGTGGTCCTGTAACTAATCCTAATGGTCTATCAGACATAAATGATAGAAATAGTGCTCCAACTTTTGTTGATTATGATGGTGATGGAGACTTTGATGTTGTAACGGGTGATGGCTTTTCAGCATTTGGTGCTACTACCTCTGGTGCTATTTATTTATTTACAAATACAGGAACTAATACCAATCCTATTTGGACAGGACCAACTGTCAACCCCAATGGATTAGGTGGAAATAATATCAACCCTTCTTATGGTGTTCTTTCCCCTGAGTTCGTGGATATTGATGCTGATGGTGATTTGGATGCTTTCATAGGTACTGAATATGATGGTACATTGTACTTTGAGAATGTTGGTTCAGCTACAGCTCCAAACTACAACCTCGTTGGAACGAACCAATTCGGAATTTTAGATCGTGAAAATGCAACTCCTGACTTTGCTGATATAGACGGCGATGGAGACTTTGACCTTTTCATAGGAAACTTCCCAGGTAACACGTCTTTCTTCAGAAATGACGGAACAGCTACTGCTCCTAACTTCGTGTTTGTTTCTGATAATCCAGGGGGTATAGTAGATGTTGGTTCGTATGCAGCCCCTACTCTAGCTGATTTAGATGGCGACGGAGACCTAGATATGATGATAGGTGATACTGGCGGAGGCTTCAATTACTTTGAAAATACTGGAAGTAGTACAGCCCCTAACTTTGGAGCTCAACAAGTAAACCCATTTGGCTTGAGTGCTGTAGCCGACGATGCTACACCAGACTTTCAAGACATAGACAATGATGGTGACTTGGACATGATAACGGGTAGTGACGAATCACAAGTCTATTTCGAAAATATAGGAACAGCAACGAATCCTGTATTTCAAAGATATCCATTTGGTCTAACTCCTCTATCTGGCGAATATAATGCCATAGATTATGCAGATATGGATGCAGATGGAGATATTGATTTCTTAGTAGGAAACAAAGCTGGAGAAGTTCAGTATTATGAAAATGTAGGAACAGCTACTCAGCCTGATTTCTTACCAGCAGTAACTTTGTTTGGTTATGGTGGAGCTGTTGAGCAGTTACACCCAACTTTAGGTGATATTGACGGTGATGGTGATATAGACCTAATGTGGGGATCGTCTAATATTCCAGCAATCTTCTTTGTTGAAAACATAGGAACTCCTCAGAACTTCAACTTTGCTCTTACAGCTTTTGGTAACTCGTTTGGACTTACAGGCACAGCAGATGTACAAACTCCAGAGTTTGTAGATTTAGATAATGATGGTGATTTAGATATAGTAGCAGGTGGAGCAAATTTAGATGGTGGTTTATATTTTCAAAATACAGGAACTACTACTGCTCCAAACTTTGCAGCTCCAGTACCTTTAGCTGGAGTAACAGGGTATTATAACCGTTTCAGTGAATTTGATGCAGATGGAGATGGCGACTTTGATTTAATTGCAGGTAATATTGGTGATATTACTTATTACCAAAACATAGGAACACCTGCTGCTCCAAGCTTTGTGGACAGAAATACATCTTTAGGTCTAATCAACCCAAATACTACCAATGAGACTGACTTCTCTCCTACTATCGTGGATATAGATCAGGATGGAAGATTTGAAGGGTTTGTTGGTAACAAAGGTGAAAACTTATATGTTTTTACAGATAAAAAAGTAATTCCTGCTATATCAATTGTAGAAACCGCTCCTCTTTTGTCTTGTGAGTCAAACACTCTAAGCATAAGCTCTAGTAATGTTGCTTTGGGTGACCTTACTGTGACTTGGTATGATGGTAATAATAACGTCGTAGGTACAGGAACAACAATCACTCTTCCTTCATTAGATTCAGATACTTACTCTGCTAAAGCAGTAGTAACAGCTACTGGCTGTGAGTCTAATCAGCCTACAATAAACGTAGTTAGACAAAATCCTGTTATTTCAATTACACAAGGAAGTCAGATTTTCTCTTGTGAGACAAATACATTGAGTGTAAGTTCTAGTAATTTTGCATTGAGTGACCTTACTATTAGATGGTATGATTCAAACAACAACCAAGTAGCTACAGGTGATACATTTACGTTGAGTTCGCTCAGTACAGAAACATATTCTGTAAGAGCAACATCTCCTACAGGTTGTGATTCTAATGAGCCTACAGTTGATGTAATTCAGAATCTTCCTATTATATCTATTGTAGAAGGTTCTACTGTCAATTCTTGTGAAGTAAGTACTATAAGTGTAGCATCTAGTAACTTTGCATTGAGCGACCTTACATTAGAATGGTTGGTTAATGGCAATGTAGTAGGAACAGGCGCTACTTATACCCTTCCATCTACAGATGCTCAAACCTATACAGTAAGAGCTACTACTTCTACAGGTTGTCAAGTAACTGCATCTACAAGAACAGTAAAAGATACTCCTAATATTTTAGTAACACAAGGAACATCAGTATTCTCTTGTCAGCCAGTAACTCTAACTGTAGAATCAAGTAATTACTTATTGAGTGACTTGAACTTCACTTGGTATGACTCTGATGGTAATACTGTCGGAACAGGGACTTCTCTTGAAGTTGATCCTTTAGCACTTCCTAATTATGGTCCTAAAGAAGTATCTGTAGTAGCAACTAGCGCTACTGGTTGTGAAAGTAATACATTCAATGTATCTGTTGCTTGTTCTGATCAAGTTTCAATTACTCTTTCTGGTACTGCTGGTTACAATACAGCTAACTTAACTTGGCATACTACAGGCTCTCGTCCTGTTCGTGAGTATGAAGTGTATGGAGATCCAGGTCAGTTTGGACAATACTTACTATTTGGTTATAGTCTAAATACTAGCTATGAAGTAGTAGGATTAACAAATGGTCAGAAGGTTGATTTCAAAGTACGTCCTATTTATGTAGACGGTGATTATGGAACTTACTCTAACACAGTAACTGTTAAGCCTTCTATCGTATTGGGAGAGGAAGACGAACAAAAAGCTGGATTTGCTTTCTTCCCTAATCCAAACAACGGTGAATTTAGTCTTAAACTACAAGATGGTTCTACTTCTGCTTCTGTAAGTGTAGTAAGCCTTTCTGGTCAGCAAGTTTATACAACAACTTTAAGTAACACTCAAACTTCTATTAACTTAGGTAATGTTGCTTCTGGTATGTATATCGTTCGTGTAGAAACAGCACAAGGTATCTATCAACAAAAAGTAAGTGTTGTACGCTAATTATACTAAAAGTAGAATTATTCTCTTTGAGAGTAATTCTACTTTTGAAAACTTCTTATAAATACAATTCAAATTGTAATTATTAATATCAAAACTTTAAAATACAAATTTATATGAAATTTAATTATTTGCGTATAGCTGCTCTATTTATACTATTTATAGGTGTTGGAGCTTTTACATCTTGCTCTAGCTTGACAAACGATAGCAACGACGATGATAATGCAAATGCAGCTTATGTAGGAGAGTGGAAACTTGTAAGTGCTACTTTTACAGGAGAAACAGCAGAACCAGCTGATTTTGCTGGCTTTGCTATTAAATTGAACTCTACAGGCACTTATGTATTGACTAACCCAAATAACTTTACAAGCCCTACTGATGATTTGGTAGGTACTTACAATGTAAATGGGTCTTTCATAACTTTTAATCCTGGAGCAGAAGTGAATGTTACTGGTATTGGTGGCAACACAATGAGCTGGGAATGGCAAGTAGCAAAACCAGGTAAGATGACTGCTACTTATCGTTATACTTTTGAAAGAATATAGTAAAACTCTATAAGTACTAGTAAAAACCTTTCTATTTATGAAAATAGAAAGGTTTTTTTATACTTTATTCTGAATATCAATTTATAATAGCTCAATAATTCATTTTTCAAAACCTACTTTTGTATCAGTAATTTTGTAGTTTTATAATAACAAGCATACAACACAAAAAATAATTATTAGAACAATGGCAACAGAAAAAAGTAGTATCTTCGATATGATTGGTCCTATTATGATTGGTCCTTCTAGCTCTCATACAGCAGGAGTAGTTCGTCTTGGTTTGGCAGCTATCGATATTTTGGGCAGTACTCCAGAAGAAGCTGAGATTGTTTTTTATAACTCTTTTGCTAGAACTTATGAAGGGCATGGCAGCGACAGAGCCATCATAGCAGGACTTCTTGGTTTTGCAACAGATGATATTCGTATCAAGACTTCCTTCGATGAGGCTAAAAAAGCAGGACTAAAATATACGTTTCGTTCAGTCGGCAATGCCTCTATTTTTCATCCTAATTCTATACGCTTAAAACTAAGAAAAGGTGAACGCAATATTGAAGTTTTAGGTATTAGCAGAGGTGGTGGACTCATCGAAATTGAAGAAGTCAATGGCTATGAAGCAGGTTTTACAACAGGACTTTATACCCTACTAATATTTGCAGATGATAAAACAGGCAGCATTGCCTTTATTTCAAATATTCTTGCCAACGATGATTGTAATATCGCAACCATGAATGTCAGTAGAAAAGGAAAAAGAGGAGTAGCGTGTTTAGTCATCGAAATTGATTCTGAACTACGTCCTTTATCATTAGAATATTTGAGAAGTTTGTATTGGGTAAAAGAAGTTATTTATATGTTACCCTTAGAATAATTTTTATTTTAAAGGTTATCACGTTTTTTTACACATCTGATTGTCAGTAATTTATCAAAAATCATATCTATTTCTCCATATCATTAGCTTTACAAATCTAAGACTATGAAGAAATGAACTTTACTAAATTAACTGTGATAACGTTTACTACCAGTTATGAAAACTAAGATTTATTTTTATATAAAAAGAAATAATCAGCAAGCTCTGTTGATACTTAGTTTTCTATTGACTGTGTTGTTTATATCTTCTTGTAAGAATAAAAAGGAAAATACTGCTCCTAAAATATTACCTTTTGATGAAGCTATCGAACATCAAATTTCTTTTTTAGAAGTACCAATAGCTTTTAGTGTAGAACAAATTGAGCAAAAGATAAATCAAGCCATCAAGGGAACACTCTATGCAGACCAAAGTTTTGAAGACAAACAGAGTGATGGATTAAAAATTAGAGTAAAAAAGGTTGATAATATTAAAATATCAGTCAAAGAAAACGTAATGTATTATTCTGTTCCTCTTCATATTTGGGTGTCTAAAAGAATGCTCAAAACTAGATTTTTTGGCAAGAAAATAGAAAAAACAAAAGAAATAGATTTTTCACTACGCATACAGCTTCGTTCAGAGATAAACCTCAACTCAGACTGGAAACTAGAAACTCAAACAAAATATACTGGAATTGAATGGATAAAAAAGCCTAAACTCAAAGTATTGGGTATTAATTTTGACTTGGCAGGACTGTTAGAGAGTCAACTCTTACAGAAAAAAAATGACTTAGAAAGAGTAATAGATAAAGCCACTTCAAACCTTAAAATAATAGAGAAAGAAGTCAGTAAAATATGGATAAAAATCCAAGAACCTATCTTGATTGAGAAAAAAATAAGTAATGGAACATGGCTTTTGGCAGAACCCATACAAATTGAAGCTAGTAAAATTGAGGGAAAGGATAAAAAACTCTTTATTACTACTCGTTTAAAAACATTTCTACGAACTGTTGTGGCAAAGAAAAAAGGAGAAAAGCCTAGTGTTGCATTCAAAAAACTTCCTTCATTGAAACAAAACTACTTATTAAATTCTAATCAGAATGATTTTGAATTGAATTTGAGGGGAGAGCTTCCTTATAAGGCTATTAATGATTTGTTGAGTGAGCAAGTAAAAGATACTGTGTTGATTGTGCCGAATACAGACTATAAACTCAAAATAAATGATGTAGAGGTTTTTGGAAGTGGAAAACAATTATTTATGAAGCTCCAAATAACAGGCGACGTAAACAGTACCATCTATCTTAATGGTACTCCTCGTTTTGATTCTTTAGATAAGTCATTACACTTCGACAATTTTGATTATAACTTACAGAGTGAAGAATATTTACTCACAGCTGCCGACTGGATGCTCAAAGCTACTGTGAAGGAAGAAATCCAAAAGCTACTTGTCTTGCCTATGGATAATTATATAAAAAAACTTCCAAATATTATCCAAACTGCACTTTCAAAAGGAAAAACTGGAAAAACAGCATTATTTGACTTACAAGATTTTGACCTCTTACCTCGTTTTATCCAAGTTGATAAAGAACATATTCGCATATATGTAAAAGCTACTGGAAAAGTAGGTATTGAGATTATAAAACTCTAATCTTTAAACGACACACTATTAATGATAAATGATAAACTAAAATTTCAATTAATTTCTATGAAATCAGTTATCTTGTTTATTTTTTTAATGTTACTTCCTTTTTCTATATATGCCCAATTTACAGGAGGAGATGGAGGAGGTTCAGCTAAAGCAGAAATTAGAAAACAGACTGTTTTATCACTAGAAGAAGAACAGAAAAAAGCCTTCTTTGAAAACTTAAAAGTAATTACACAAAAAGATATAGTGTATATAAAGTGGAACGATAAAGTCAAGATAGAATATATTGAAATTATAGATGTGTTAGGGAAAAAACTCAATACAGTATATGTCTCTGACTTTAAGAATGAAATAAAAATTCCATTCATAGAAACTAAAGGCGTATATTTTATTCGCTTCAAAAGTAATAAAGAGCAATTCTTTACAAAGAAAATGGCTTACTAAAAACAAAAAGCACAAAACCGTAGTTTTGTGCTTTTTTTGTGTGGTTATCTCATAATATAGATTTTACCAATGTTTTTCTTAAAGAGATTATCTTTGGCTGTTTCTCGGTGTTCGAAGCTAAGTTGATTATTACGAATATCTACTTTGTAGAGATAAACTCCGTTGGCGAGCTTATCGCCATATTCATCTGTTCCATCCCACGAAAATTCTGAAACATTGTCTCCAATCCGTATTGCTCCTAGCTCGTCCTTTGTAATAGTTCGGACGATTTTTCCAGTAATGGTCATAATCTGAATACGAATGTCGTCTGGCACTTCTGCTCCTGTAAGTGTAAAGACAAATTTCATGTTCGTAGAAAATGGATTAGGATATGGATAGAAGTGTGTCAGACTAGATTTGTTTATGACTTCAAAGTTTACTTTGTAATCTTCTGCTCCAGCACGGTTTCCACTTACATCTTCTGCTTCTACAATGAGAGTATATTTTCCATCCTCTAAACGTTCTGGTCGATACTCTAAACGGAAGTTATTATCTTGGGAGGCAAAATATTGAACATTCTGACCATCATAATTGAGCCTTACACGTTCACAGCTATCACACTTACTCAAGTAAAGATTAATTCCAACAGTATCTTCTCGTATCAAGAATTTATTTTCATCTCTTAGCTGAACCGCAATGAGTGGTGTTGGAGAGATAATATCGCCATCCATAATTTTTATACCATCAAAAGCTACATCCAATACTGGATTTACATTATCTGGTACAACTGTAAAGCTCGCCTGTAAGATATTGTTTTCATAAATCTGTTCGCCTTGTATTCTAGGATTCATAAATACAGTAAGCAAATTATCTCCAAAATAGTCTAAAGAATAGAATTTGGCACTAAAGGCAAGTTCTTCTCCTCTTGCAAGAGTTGAAAGCGTATCAAAATGTTCTGTTGTAAGTCCAGTATCATCGTTTCTAACTGTATAACGAACTACTAAAGGGCTAGAAAAATCACTTCCAGAAATATTACGGAAACGGAATCCAATATCTACCGAATCGCCAGCTGATACTTGAGGATTAGTATTCTGACGATAGGAAAGCGTGTCATACAGCAAAACACCTTCTGGAACTTCTCTATAAATTACTTGCCAACGGTCTAGTTGTGGCGAAGTTCTATCAACAGAATCACTCAACGTAGCACGTAACTTTAGATATGGATACTGATTAGCATCTATCTGATTTAAAGCATAATTATCTTCTCTAACATTTTGCTCTAAGACAGTTTCTGCTCCATTAAAATTCACACCTAATACATCAAGTTGCCACTCATCTGCACCTCTAGTATCAAATTGTCTGAACATATTTCCCCAACTAGCAGCAGGTCCAATCAAAGATGAAGTAACAGTACCATTGTCTGTAAGTCCATTCAAAACAAAAGATTCATTGATAACATCATTTCTTGTTTGAAGATTAAATAGTAGTGCAGAACCAGCAGGCGCACCTTTTCTACCTACCAAAACAAAAGCTGCATCATTAGCTCTTGCTGTAAACTGACTAATTTGAGCTTGTGTAAAGCCAAGTTGAGCAAGAACTGTTGCTTCTGCACTATGTTTGCCACTATTAATACTATTCATCATGATTATATAATCTTGACTACGCATATTGGCAACATAATCTGTTAATGTACTGTTATCTATTAGATAATTGAGAATAAGATAAGGCAACCCAGCAACGGCAAGTGAAGGGTCACAGCCAGCAGCAGGCTTAGGATTATATACTGCGCCAGTACGACTATTTACTGCCAATACTAAAAGCTGACCTTTATTACAATCTCCACTGGTTAGAGTTTCACCATCCATCTTGATAAAATAATTCCCTCTTTGAGCAGAAGCACCTCCAGCAGCTTGTATTTCAAAGTTCAGTGAATAGTCTTGAAATTGCCACTGTCCTGTTTCTTTCGGATAAGAAAGTCCTTGTAGAGTAGCTTTATCAAACTGTGCCACATGGCTCTGAGACCATCCAGCAGGACTATTATTAATGTAAATAAAAGATGAAGTAGCCCACTCTTGATTATCTTCTCCCTGTGGGTCTGCATAACGCACTCTCCAATAATATACTGTACTATCTGCCAAAATAGGTAAATCTACCTTCCATTCAGTAGTAATATAATCTTGTAAAACAATCGTTTTCTTAACAGAACTATTAAACAAATGAGTAGTATCTATTTCATATTCGTAGCTTCTAACATCTGTAAACGGATTGCTATTTTGTGCAATAAGAGTTGGAGTAGTGTTACTTACTATGCTATATTCCTTGGGTGCAAGGGTAACCATTGCTCCACGTTGCAGGAAATATTCAAAACTAGCGTAATTATTGGTCTCATCTGACTCATCAATATCTTCAAGATAATCTAAAAACACTTCAAACTTATTTATTCCTATTGCCTTTGCTTTTTGGTCAGGACCAACTGTAATATCGTAGTATAAAGTATCCTCATTAGCGATAGAAGGATAATCTTTTACAGAATAAAAATCTTCTGTACCATCTGGATAGGTTCTTCTTACACGAACACTAATTCGGCGATTCTGAATATCCATAATTCCTAAATTGCTGGCTACTATCTGTACTCTAAACTTATCACTATTTGCATTTACAAAGTCTTCATTATTGACAGGTACTAAACTTACACGAGAATTATTTATCTGATAATCTGGCTTACTTATAGGAATCAGGCGAACAGCAGGGTCTCCGTGCAAAGTAATTTGTTGTGCTGCTGCTCTAGCTATTTCATTCTGAAAGCCATTTCTTGCTATATAAGTACGTAACATTTTTTGCATGACCAAGCCAATGGGTTCATTCAAATTTTCTGCTTTTGTAAATGCCTCCTCATAAAATGTCTGTGTATAAAGGCGAAGCTGTCCACTAAAACCAAGTTCTCCATGAGAGAGGAATAAAATAGCTCCTTTGTCTGGTGTGAGTGTCCAGTCTTCAGCTAATGAACGGTTTGAACCGTAAGCATTTCCTGTACCACAACCGTTTACCAACATTAGTGGATAACGTCCTTTATTACTATACTCAGGACTTTGGCTTACATAACCCACCTCTATATCCGTAAAGTTTACACCAGCATGTCCGAAAAAGGTAATAACTGATACTCCATTATTTAACTCTTCTGAAATGTCAATAAACTCAATAAAATCTGTGGTTTTCTTTGAAAGTGTTTTCACTTCTGCACCCAAATATTCTCCTTTTGCAATATCTTCAAAACCTTCTACATAGCGTTTGAAACTAGCATGTTCAGAAGGAGAGTAGCCTCCACTCAGATGTAAAAGTCTTTTTCTCCAACTTTGGTCACCTTCTAAATTTTCGTGTTCTTTTACTTTATTGAGATAATCTATGACTTCTTTTGGTGTTTTGGCAGACAAACGAGCCGTTGCAAGTGCAGGTTCTAGTCCACCATTTACTATACCTGCTGTAAGCATGTGGTCAGACCCTGGATAACCGAAAGGAGGAATATCATTGCTATTTGGATCTGCCTCGTGAACTCCTACACTTTTACCTAAAATAAAGAGAAACTTTGCATTACCATTTGTCAAAACATAATTTGCAAAGCGACGAATAGACAAAGGTGTAGTTTCTCCATAAGAAAATATATTATAAAGTTGGTTGATTTCTACTACTAGAGGAGTGTAATTTCCACCTTGTTCACTAGCACGATAATTTGCATATTCTTGTACTGGGTCTGAAATATCTCCAAAACTTTCTCTCAAATTTTTAGCTGTTAAGATAACATAGTCTGCTTCTAAACCTGTGATAGGTGTAAAGTTCGCTTTAGTAATGGAGTTTACTCTTTTTGTTCCAGCTAAAGCATACAATACTCTATTTGTACTGGTTTTAGGAACTATCATAGCTCTCTTATTCTGTAAACTATCTGCTTTTATTTCAACAACATTTTGTGGGTCAGTAACATCAAAAAAACGACTAAATTCCGTAGGGTTTTGTACTTCTACATAAGATTTGCCTTGACTATTTGGTTGTAGATAAAAACGTTTAGCTTCTTCACCATTCATTTTAGTTGCTTGTGGATATTGCACATACCCTCCTGTATAACTCAATTGTCCTGCTCCTGCAGATGCTACCATATCTTCGATATAAAACTCTACTCTTCCATCTTCCATAAAACCAACTGAATCAGGAAGTATTTTCTTTACTCTAGCAATTTCATAGTTTTTAAATTCTTTTTCTTCTATAAAAATATTTTCTGATGTTCCTCCTTTTCGATAGTAAAAACGTGCTTTATGTTCTAGGTTTACTAACCCCATAATACCAAAGCCTATTTCAGAGTTCTGTAGAGAATCTGGTACGTAATCTACTATCGATATACCAGCCAAACCTTGCACAGCACCTTTCCCTCTTGCTAACCTTGCTCCAGATACTCCTTCGCCGTCTTCATAATCACTTAATAAACATCCTCGTCCACTAGAAGAAAAAAAACTCAAAGGATATAAAGGTCCTAAAACATAGCTTGAACTAAAATTCTGTGTTTGATATTCTAGGTGATAGGGTTCTGGCTCTAAGTTTTGAGTATTTGCCTCATAAAATGTCTCCATTCGCTTTACCTGTTCTGTTGAAGAAAGAGTGTAGGTAAGAAAGTAAACAGAGTTATAACCCATCAAGGATATTTCTGGTGTAGGTCGTTGACTAGGATTTGGATAAAGCAATTTATCATGATCGCTATCTCTTCGTTTACCATAGAACTCTATATAATCTAAAGAGTCTAAACGTCCATCCCCTTCCCCAAATACTCGTATGGGTATTTCTTTGCCGTGGTAATAGATTTGCAAACGGCGTGGGTCAATAGACGCAGGAATACCAGCATCTAAAATCTCTTGAAACCCTATTCTATAAATAGCATCTTCATCAACCACAAGTTTATAATATGTTTTGTCATAATCTATCCAATCCATATACTGACTAAAGTCAGCAGGAGGAAAATATAACTGAGCTTGTATTTTATTAGAAAAGGAAAATACTATTCCTAAAGCAAATAAAAAAGTATATATATGTTTGTTCATAGCTACAATGAATAAATTTTATAAATCGTAAATAGATCTTTGTTATGATTATCTTTCTTTATTTTAGTTTCTTATTATTTTTTCCTACCAGATGCTTTTAAAGAGTTTATCTGTTGTTGATTAAACAAAAAACGAAGAGAAAAAACATGAGAAAAAGGCACAACTGAATCATCAAAGGCATTTGTGATGGCATAATCAATTACAAACTGTTTAACTACAATACCAACACCAAAGTTGGGTTGATATGTCCAAGATTTACTACGGTCGAAGTCTGTAACTTGCTGAAAATTACCTAAACCTCCACGCAAATAGACTGTATTTTTATAGTCTAACTCTACACCAAATGTAGGCGCAATAGAAGCAAAATCTGTACTGATGACTGTATTTCTTCTTCCATCAAAAGTTGTTTCTAATCCAATACTTCCCAAAACACCAAACTGACTATTTTTGGTACGCCACGGATAAGAAGCTCCTAGGGTTAGGCGTGGTAATGTTACCTCTAAAGAGTTTGTAGGAATCTCATTTCCTGTATTTGAAAATGTTTCTCTTACAGCATCACTATTGAAAGAGTAGGCATTATATGTTCCTGTAATATCCCTTCCCATTATCCCAATTTGCCAATTCTTAATTTGTGTTTGCATACCTATATCAAGTCCAAATCCCCAAGAAGTAGCAAAAATACCTGCCGAACGATGTACAACTTTTGCATTTGCTCCTAAATAGATAGGGTACTTTTGTTCTGGACGGTACTCTTTCTCATCGGTTGCTTCTCGCTCCTTGATTTTTAAACTCATAGCACGAGCATAAGAAAACATAAATGCATAAGATGCCTCAGCAAACGAACCTACATTATTATAATCTACATTTCCATTTTCATCTATTAAGAAGCGTGTATCAGGAATATCATCTATTCCAAAACGAATAACAGAAAAGGCAATTCTGTTGGTAGAATCAATGGCAGCCGAAAAACCTCCATAATCGTAATTTGCAATCCCCCCAAAATAAGAGACATGCATCAAAGAAATCTCATATTGCTCCTTTGAACGCAACAAACCTGCAGGATTCCAATAGGCAGCTGTTACATTGTCAGTAAAAGATACAGGCGTTCCAGACATTGCCAAGCCTCTCGCTCCCACTCCAATAGCTAGAAACTCATTGCTATATTTGGGAGCATTTTGAGCTTGTGCAAAAGTAGGCAGCAGACTCAAAATGACAAGCCAACCTAAAAGAGAAACAAATAATTTTATACCAAGAGAAGAAATAGAACTCATTTTATTTATATAAACAGAGGAAGAAAATGAACTAGATATAATGTTGAATATACTAACGAATAATTAGAGAGGTCTGAACCACCTAGACAAATATACATAAATCATTAAGTTTTACTTTCAATAAAAAATAATTATTTAGGTCTCTTCTATCATTTTTTTCTAAAATTTATAAATAATGTACAACTCATAATAAATAGCAAAAGGCTTTCCAATATGAATATTAGAAAGCCTTTTTTTGTATAAAACTATTACAAAGTAGGATTAATCCCACTCTTTGTCTGCAAACTCTTCTTTTACGCTACCATCTTTCTCAAACCATTCAGGTAAGCCATAAGCATATCCTTTCTTTCCTGGTACATTGTAACTTTGAATACGGTCTTTGAGCTTATAAAGTGCTGCTGATAAAGCTCTATCTACTTGAATTGCGCTACGGTCGCCAATACGGTCGTCTTCGAAAGCCAAATCACGCATTTCATATTTGAATAGAAGTTCGTTTTTATCTTGTAATTTATCTAAGATAAATTTTTCCCACTGGATGCGTCCACGACGTACACCTCTTTCTCCAGTACTAAAACTACTGCTTCTTTCTTCTCCTTTCAAGCGTGTCAGGACAGCACGAATATCCTCTGCTTCTTTTGTAATGGCAGCCAAACGACGCTCATAGCGAGCTGTAATCTCTGCGAGTTGTTGTTCACTAAAATTGACAGTTTTTGTCATAACATTAAAAAATTTATAGTATAATTACTTTGGGTAAATTAGCAAGCAAAAAATATAATCTCTAAAAAAATATATAAGGGGATTTTGATAGAAGATTGGTATTTAAAATAGTATTAGAAAATCATAATATTATTTTTTATTATCAATTTTCTGATAAAACTATTTTGCTTTTATGATATTCTTCTCTCATTCATCTGCCAATTTGTGTTAGTCAAAATAAGTAAGGGCTATTTTTACTATTTGGGGAGTTGAATGTATATGATTTTCATTTTTTATATAAAAATGATATTCAAGAATATAGTATATAAAGTTAATTGCTCGTATGGCAAAAATAACAAAGTTTTTTTAATAACAATAGATTTTGTAAAATTTTTTCAAGATATATGACCTTTTTTTTGTATTTATTAAATACTAAACTAGGTTTATCTGATTTATTATTCATGTTTTTATTTTTTTCATTTTAATAACTTTATAGATGCAAAGTGAGCTATTTGGCTAGTTTGCTTCGTATTTTTGTCTAAAAAATCTTTTTCTTATCTTTTGAGCAGAAAAAACTAGAACCTATACATTTCTATTTTTTCAACTTTATTTTTTTAATACACAATTTTTATTTTTTTTAGAACATTATGGGATTATTTTCATTCATTAAAGAAGCAGGTGCAAAAGTTTTTGGTAAAAAAGAGGAAAAAAGACAAGCTCCAGACCCTCAAATTGCAAAACACATAGAAGAAGAACAAAAGGTAGAAAAGTCAAAACTAGAAGCTCTAAAGGATGAAGTGCTGGCACTAAATATTCCAGTAGAAAACTTAAACCTTGCTTTTGGACAGTCTGTAACTGTTACAGGAAAAACAAAAACCAACGCAGAGCGTGAGAAAATTATCTTAGCCATCGGAAATGTAGAAGGAGTTTCTATTGTGGAAGATAAAATTGAGGTAGAACAGCCAGAGCAAGAAGCTCAATTTTATACGGTTAAGAAAGGCGATAGTTTGTCTAAAATTGCAGGAGAATTTTATGGTGATGTGAAGGCATTCAATACTATTTTTGAAGCCAACCAACCAATGCTCAAAGACCCTAATCTTATCTATCCAGGGCAAGTATTGCGTATTCCTGCAAAATAATTTTTCAGCTTTTTAAAGTAGTATAAGACCTTTGAAATACAACTCCAAAGGTCTTTTTTTTTATCTTTTTCTACTTTTGATTATGAATCCAATAGAAATTCTCAAGCAAGCCATAGATAAAAAAGCCTCTCATTTATGGGATAAAGATATTACTCTTTCAAGAAATGATATTCTCGTTCGAACAGGCAGCACTGATAATTGGATTTATTATGTAGAAAGTGGTGCATTGCGTATCTGTGTGGAGAGTGAAAATGAAATACACACTACTCGTTTTGCTTATCGTGGTTCGTTGGTGGCTGTTTTAGATTCTTTTTTTAGAGATACTCCTACTATTTATTCTATCGAAGCAATTCGCAAGTCAAAAGTTATTAGAATGAATAAAAATGATTTCAAAGCCTTTGTTTTTGCTGATACAGAATATACTAGATTGTGGCAGTTACTTTTAGAAGAACTAATATTACAACAGCTAGAAAGAGAAATTGATTTGCTTCATAATTCCCCAGCCGAACGCTACCAACGTGTTTATGAACGTAGTCCTCATCTTTTTCAAGAAATTCCTCATAAATATATTGCTGCCTATCTTCGCATGACTCCAGAAACACTTAGTCGTTTGCATTCAAATAACAGATAATCTTTAAATCAAAAAACTCACAAAGCATAAAGCCTTGTGAGTTTGAAGTTTTCTAAAATTTGAAAATCTATTTTGCCAATACAGGTGCATAAATTTCATTTACTTTCTCTACTACAAAATCAATTTCTTCTGCTGTATTGTATTTACTAAATGAAAAACGTACTGAAGGACGAGCAGGGTCGTTTTGAAGAGCTGTCAAGACGTGTGAACCAATTTCTGAACCACTAGAACACGCACTTCCTCCTGATGCAGAAATGCCTTGAATATCCAAATTGAATAAAAGCATATCGCCCATATCTGATTTTGGAAACTGCACATTGAGTACCTTTGGCAAACCTTTTTCAAGATTTCCAGATTCGCCATTAAAATGAATATCTTCTCCAAAATTAGCTCTTAGCTGGTCTATCATTCTGCTTTTCAGAGAAAGAATGTGTTTTTTATGATTTTCACGCTCTGAAAGTGAAATTTCTAGTGCTTTTGCTAATCCTACAATTCCAGCTACGTTTTCTGTTCCTCCTCTCATGTTGCGCTCCTGCGCCCCACCTGTTTGGAATGGGCAAAAACCTGCATCGTGCCTAATGTATAAAAAGCCAACACCTTTTGCACCGTGAAACTTGTGTGCCGAACCTACAATGTAATGAACAGGCAATGCTTGCAAATCCATTTCATAATATCCCATCGTCTGAACAGTATCAGAGTGAAACATAGCATCATATTTCTGACAGATTTCTCCTACGGCATTGAGGTCTGTAATTGTTCCAATTTCATTATTTCCGTGCATAAGAGAAACAAGTGAGCGTTCGTTTTTACTCAAAAGTTCATCTAAATGGTTCAAATCTATATTTCCACGTTTATCAATATTTACTAGACTTACTTTTACTTCTCCTCTTTTTTCTAATTCTTCAACAGTATGTAAAACAGCATGATGCTCTAAAGGTGAAGTAATGATATGTTTTAAGTTATGCGAACGAACAGCACAACGAATGGTAGTGTTATCGGCTTCTGTTCCTCCAGAAGTAAAAAATATTTCGGCTGGCGATGTATTCAAAAGACCTGCAACAGTCTTACGAGCTTTCTCTACTGCCGATTTTACGATACGCCCTGTAGAATGTGTAGAAGACGGATTTCCAAAATGCTCTGTTAAATACGGCATCATTTCATCTAAAACAGCTTTGTCTAACCTAGTGGTAGCTGCGTTGTCTAAATAAATGCGAGAGGAAGAAGAAACTAAACTCATAAGCTGGTAAAATATATATAAACAGTATTGGGATAGACTGTTTTGTAAAGAAATGTATTATCTTTTATCAGTAACAAACTGATAATGAATTACTTAATTAAATAGTAAGGCTTGCAAAGTTACAGAGATTTTCCAAAAAACTCAATTTTGTATTCTGGTTTTTGTACTAAATTGAATAAGAATAGCAGAAAATAGCATAAATTAAGCCTTTCAAAACAACTACTACTCTTATGAATGTGAATTACCCTATTTTTCTTTCTTTCCTTATCCTATTTCTATTCTCCAAAAATTCCTTTGCTCAAACTCAAATTGACTCTCTACAAAGGGAGTTACAAAACACAACAACTGATACAACAAAAGTAAACCTGTATAACGAACTGGCATTTGAAATGTGCCTTCGAAATATAGATTCAGCTTTACTATATGCTGATAAAGGATTGCAGTTAGCTCAAAAAATAGATTTTAAAAGAGGTGTTTTTACCAATTATGAGAATACTGGAATTGTGTATTCTGAAAAAGCTGATGTAGATAAGGCAATGGAATATTTTTTAAAGGCAATTAAATATAAAGAACAGCATTTACCCAAAAGTTCTATTGTAGAGGTATATAGGCAGATAGGAATTTTATTTTTTAGACAACAAGAGTTTAAAGAATCTGAACGCTACCTAAAGGAAGCTATCGAAATTGCTCAAAATGAAAATAGTAATGGTTTATACAAAGTGTACTTCACTTTGGCTACGTTATACTCTAAGACAAAACAGTTTGATGAAGCAGAAACTTATTTTGAAAAGTGTTTGGAAGAACCCAACCTACAACCAAATGATAGAGGAAGCATTTATCTCAACACAGGCAATCTCTATCAACGCATGGAAAACTTAGACAAAGCTGAAACAGCTTATCAAAAAGCATTAGAAATTACTCCTAAAGAAAATCAAAAAAACATTGGAAAAATCTATAATGGTTTAACAGATGTAGCACTCAAGACAGGAAAATACAACCTTGCTGAAATATACGCCAATAAAGGGTTAGAGCATGCCAAAGCAACGCAAAATATTCGCTCTTCAATTTATGCCCATCGAAATTTAAGCTATGCACTTTATTTAAGTGAAGATTATAAAAATGCTTTTGAGGTATTAGAAAAATACAGGAAATTGCGTGATAGCTTAATAGAAATGACTAATGCAGAGGTATTGAACGAACTGGAACAAAAATACCAAAATGAAAAAAAGCAAAACGAAATAGAAAGACTACAACAAGAACAATTCCTTTTCAAAGAAAGAGAAAAAGCTACCAAAACTAGAAATATTTTAGTTTTAATAATTGCTATAATCACAACAGCCGTTTTGCTATTACTTTTACAGCTTCAAAGAACAAGACACAAAAGAGATATTTCTCTCAAAGAAATAGAAAAGCAAGTTCAAGAGCTAGAACTAAGAGAAAAACAGCAACAAATAGAACAGTATAAAGAGCGATTAGAGCGACACACTAACAACCTACTTCAGAAGAATCTTATCCTAAGCGAACTTAGAGAAGAACTCTCTACCCTAAAAGAATCGCAGGAAGAAGAAGACAGGCTCAAAAGACAAAAAATTGAAGAACTTATAGGTAGTCGAATCTTGACAGAAGAAGACTGGCAAAACTACAAACAAACTTTCTTACGAGTACATCCTCATTTTTTTGAAGAATTAGAAAAACAATCTCCCAAAGTTTCAAAAGCCGAAAAACGAATTGCTACCCTACTAAAACTTGGTCTTTCACAGTATGAAATGGCAGCTATTTTGGGAATTTCGGAAGAAAGTGTGAGAAAGGGCAAATATCGTTTGCGCCAGCGTTTGGAAGTAGATTCAGAAGAGGAAATGATGGAGATTTTGAGCAAAATTAATTAGCACCTTTTTTTTGCTAAAACGTTTTAGTTTTTAGCGTCTTTTTAATCCAGTTTTTCAATAAATATATTATTCTTAAAAGCTATTGCAACTAGAATCAATTTATTTTCGTTTAGAATAGACAACAAGCTATATAAAACAATATATTGAATAAAAGCTAAATTTCAGAATTTTATTTTATTTCTCTATCTTGTACATATCCTTTTTTGGATATATTTTGAATTTAGATGAACAATCGATGATGAGAAGATATATAAATTTAGGTGTTTTTGTTTGTTTCTACCTTAGCATTTCTGTTTCAGTAGCTCAAACGACCTCTTCTATTCCTCACTCTTTAGACGAGGCAATTTCGCTCTTTAATGCAGGGAATCATAACGAAGCAAAAATATTGCTGAGACAAAATCTAGAACACGACCCAGACGATTCTGATTCTCGTTCTGTATTGGGAAAAATGAACTACCACTTGGGAGAGTGGAAAGCTGCCATTGATATTTGGAGTGAAGGCTTAAAGGGAAAACCTTCCGACTATGTTTTACACATGAATATTGGAAGTGTTTTTTATGATAAAGCCAAACAAAATGCTCCTTCTATCTACCTCACAACCTATTCTGATGAAGAAAAGGAAAATGATTTGGAAACGTATGAAAAAGATTTTTTAGAAAACACTTCTACCTCTTTTTTGAAATATTGGCAAAATGGAATTGATTCTTATCAAGCAGCTTATAAAATCTATCCGTATGAAAGTTATGTCTTGGAAAAACTAGCAGAACTCTACGAAATGAACAGAGAGTTTGATAATGCTTTTCTATATCACAAACAATTGGCAGAACTCTACCCAGAAAATAGTTTTTATCTTACAAGGTCTGCTACCTATCAAGCCAAAATCAAGACAACTACTCAAAAAGCACAAGATTCGTTAGAACAGTTAGTTATTGCCAAACTTCATCGCTCTTTAGAAATTGATAATCAAAATCCTGATACGTATAGAGAATTAGCACGTATTTTTAAAATGAAAGAGCAAAATAAGGATACAGAAAAGGTATTAGCTTCTTCAAAATACAACCAAAAGGCTGATTTTTATGCTTCTATTCCCAAATATGCTCGTTTTGAGTTTAATGAAGAAAAAGCATTTCTACTGGATAGATTGCTTACAAGAAATTATAGTAAAAAGAAAGAATGGTCTAATCTGATTGATTCTTTAGCTATAAAATTAGAGGAAAAGGATATTGTTACACAAAACTTATTAGTTACCGTTTTAGCTGCTAGTGCTACTGACTCTGAACTATTGCGTTCTTTTAATCATCATTACAATATATCTAGAGAACAGAAAAATATTATTACTGTGCTTTCCAAAACACAATATGGTCAATGGCTGTTGGTTCAACTCTTAGAAAATACGAAAGAGATAAACCTAACAAAAGAAGTTACAACTACATTGGTAAAAAATCAATCGCCCAATATGCACGACGTTCTGATTGGTTTATTAGAATATGATTATTTACCAGAATCTATGGATGTGGCTCAAAATTTATCTATGCTCAATGATGAGAGAAGCCGAGCAGCCCTTATTAGAGAACTTTACTTACCTCTGCCCAAAACAGCTTCTAAGTGGAGAAACAGAAATTACCGTTTTTTACAAGTGCGCCAGATGCGTGCTAGTATTGCGCTTTCCTCTATCCGACACAATGAAGAAATTAGAAATGAGCTTCTAAAAGGCTTGGAGCGTCAAGATGTGCGTTTGTTTTGTGCTGTTGCTTTATATTCTCAAACTAGAGATGCAGAATATTTAAAACTTGCTAAAAAATTTAGACCTAAAAAAGTGTCTTTCCCAGAGTTAGGACAGTTTTTAAAAAGGTTCAATAATCCAAAAGCGCAGTCATTAGGAGACAAGCTCATCAAAGGGTAAAGTTTTTAATTGATGATTTTGTAAAGTTCATTTCTCCATAGCAAACCCAACACTATGGAGAAATAAGCAGAGTTTTAAACTTACACACTTTACAGGATAGTGTACTTTTTGAAATAGTGTCTTAGTAGCGTCTAATCTTTCTTTTTCTTATTCTTTTGAAATTTGTCTTTCATCCAGTCACCATCTAACAAGAGTTGTCCTTCTGGAGAATACATTTTTCCTCTTCCTTCTCGTAGGTTATTTACCCAATCGCCTTCATAACGAATTTGAGAAGAAAAAATATAAACTCCATAGCCTTCTCTTCTTCCCTCTACATAATTGCCCTCATACACATCTTCATTTTTCCATTCGTATCTTCCTTTTCCATTAGGCAGATTGTTTTTCCAGTTTCCTTCATAAATCCCTCCAGTTTCAAAAATTCCGATACCAAAACCGTTGGCTTTATCATTCTCAACCCTACCATAATACCTAATACTTGTATTTTCTTTGTTTGTGAAGTCAAGCACTTGATATTTATCTTCTGCTGTTTGTTCTAATCTGTGTGAAAGTGTTTGATTGACTTCTTCTATATCGTGTAGGGCAATATTAGTTTCATCTAACTGATGATGTAGTGTATCTATTTGTCGGTCTCTTTCTACAATTTCTTCTTGCAGTTTTCTGAGTGCTTCTTCCTTTTCCATACTTCCTGTGTAGGCAACTTTCAGAATGTATTTAAGACTGTCCAGATTTCCTTTGATAACTTCTTGAGATTGAACGTAATATTTGGCTTTAACTTCTAAATCTAAAGTATCTATTGTAAGGCTATCTACAAGAGAGTAATACATAAAAGATTTTTGGTAATTCTTTTCAAAGAAAGCCAAATTAGCCTTTTTCAAATACTCTTGATAGCTTGTTTTTAGCGTTTTAAATATTAATTTCTCTTCAGTAGATGAGCTATGAGACCAAAACCAGACTAAACCTACAAGCAGTAAAACATTAGAGAAGAGCGAAATCCAAAATATTTTTTTCATAAAGAATAGGAATTGATAGTTACTATTACAAAATACTAAAAATTGTTGAGTGCTATCTAATATCCAAGATTAATTTGAGGTAGCCGTTCTTCTAGGCTTCTAAAATCTAAACCTACCAAAAGGTTTATTCTTATGATATGTGTTGTTTTGTATTCAAAACCTGTTGTTTTTTGTCCATACGTCCACATGTGTCCCCCAAAAAATGTCAAATTACGATTAATGACATAACCAATACCATTATAGGTTCTGAAATCTTCAAAAGGATGATAAACTACCGACTTGCCAGAGTGAAGAAAAATCTCGGCACTAGGCGAAAAAAATAGTGTCTTGACTCCAATTTTCTTTTTATTGATAGGAACATAGGCAAAAAATTTATAGCGATAACGGTTGGTATATTTATGAGATGCTCCTATATTATTTTTGCGTTTCCAACGATGCTCAAACCTAAATTGATGATAGAACTTTACTCGTCCCATAGGTGGCATTATAAAGAGCCATTGATGCCAAATACGTGGTTCTACGGTCATTTTTTCATATTCAGAAGAAGCTGGGTCAGGTGTAAAATTCAAAACAAAGGTAGGTCCAATGACAGCTTCAAAATAAGGGCTAAATAAGAGGTTGAGTCCAGCTCTGTTATAAATTTGACGAGACTGATTTACAAAACCATATAGATGGTCTTTACTATTTCGCATACGGTAATGATGCTCACCATAATAGCCTAAATGTTTGCTGAAGCGCATTTTGAGATATACACCACTCCAAAGTCCTGTTTCCTCTAACTTTGCAGTTGATTCACTCTGTGCGACACCTTTTTGTAGTGAAAAAAATAGGCTAACAACCCATATAGTAAAAGAGATTCTTTGCCACATAACAAATGTATTTTTGAATAGGATTAAATAGAGTACTGGACATCAATAGATATTGCTATTCTGTGAGTCATAGAACAGGTAAAAGTGCCGTTCGCTAGTGTTTTAGTGTAGCGACACTAACAACTTTTTATTTCATGTACAGTATTCTAAGGATTAAACTTTTCTTGTTATAACATAATGTAAATATATTAACTTTTTTTAAAGAATATATTTCAAAATCATCAAAATAGTAACATTGATGATAAAGTGATTATACATCCAAAATGTAGGCTTCAAAAATAAAAACATTGACCATTTTAAGAAGTTTTCAAAGAATAAAGAAGGCAATTTTTAAGTACAACTAGCTAAAACTTCAGATTTTTTGTCTTAAAAAAAGAAGGTTGTACTTTGTTTCTTACTAGAAAACATAACTCCCATCCTATCCATAAAACATTGATTAAAAGCACTTTAAGAAATTGTCCCAGTTTTGTCCCAGTTATTTTTTGCCCTTTTTGAATAGGTTTCCGTACATTCAAACATCAAACAAGACGTAAAAGTCTGTTACACCAAATTTACCTTTTCACTATTTTTAAAACTCTTTCAAAAAAAACTAAAATCTATTACTATTACTATGAAATCAAAAATTAAATTGCTCCTTAGAGCAACCTTGCTTTATATGCTCTTTAGTTTTGTACTCTATGAAGCAAAAGCAGATTGGCAAACTTATAATTATAGCGAAGGAAAATTTAAAATGAATTTCCCTGCTAACCCAGCCACAGAAACTGATGGCGATTACAAAACCCTTACAGCCAGTGATGGAAAGCAAGTATATAGAGTAACATTTATCACAAGAGATGCTACCTTCGAAAATCCACAAGAACACATAGATGCAGCCTTTACAAGTTATGGCAATGTCAATGGAAGTGTAAAAAAACTCAATAATGGCAACCTAAAAGGACAAGAAGCAAAAGTAAAAAGTGGTACAAACAATTTTTTGATTCGTGTATGGATGAGTGAATATCGTATTTGGATACTCATTACAGCAAAGCAACTTGGAAAAATAGATGAGAAAAAAGCCAATGTATTTTTTGATTCCTTTGTAGCCAATATAGAAAACACAAATGTTGCGACTACACAATCTAACTCTAGCTCAAATGCTTCATCTTCGTCTAGCTCGTCTAATAACGATGGCAGCTTTGACGCTATGGCATATTTTAAATCCAAAACCTTTCCTCATATTAGTAATATTAATGATATAATGGGCTGGAAAGGATATTCTATGTTGCAAATGTTTGTCAATAATGACTTATCCGACATCAAAGAAAAAATAGATACGTATGGAGAAGCCAATATCAGCACAAGTTATGCAGGAAAAAAGGGCATTCAGTTTATGAATCAAGATTTGCCTAAAATTTATCCTTTATTTCCTCAAATCATCAATCAATATTTAGAAGGCGTTTCCATCACTCCAGCCAAAGACGGCGAAGACTTCGTACAAGGAAAACCTCGTTTGCTCTACCTCAAAAAAGTAGCTGATTTGGCATCAGATTTTGAAACTGTAAATCCAAATGCAGAAACTAAAGCAGCTCATAAAAAAGCCATTGAAACCTACAACAAAGCCATCAGTGCAGCTCCTTATATAAAGGGAAATTATCACAAAAATAATTTGGGACAGGTAGCCTTATTTAAAGATGAAATTCCTGTTGGAGAGGGTTCTAAAGAAAAAACAAGTAAAATTTTATCGCCTAAAAACGGAAAATTTTTAGTTGGCTACTTTCCTAATCCTCTAAATTCTGGACAGCGTTATGTAGGGATGAAATGGAGAAAAAAAGATGGTTTTACATATAGCCAAAAACTATTTGTTTGGAAAAAAGACGAAGAAACCTTTTTGAAAAATAATGGAGCAATCGGTTTTAATGTTTTTCCAAATCCAGAAAGTTTAGACTACAAAAGTGGTTATCAATACGATGTTCATTTAAACATATTGAAATTTTTACTCAATCTTCCAAATGGTTCTCACGAACTAGAAATAGGCTTTACAAGAGATAAAATGGCAAATACTAATACTGAAATAGGTTATAATACTTTTGTTTTTGAAATGAATGAAGCAAGTCGCTCTGAAATTCAATCACTTTTCGATAAACTTCTCCAAAGACGTATTGAAGCAACAATGCCACAGGCTTGTAGAGACGACCGAAAAATGATTTCAAACCTAGAAGGCTTCGGAAAATATGGAAAGCTATTGAAGTTCGTCCATACAGATACACCCAGTGAAGTAAAAGATGCTAAATGGCCTCATCCAGTCATCGGTTATGCAACAAGTGGATGGGCTGCTATCGAACGTCCAAACGGAACAGTAGAAATTATTCCTATCGGACTTTTCAAAAAAGTAAATGGAACAGTTTGGAATTTTACTGCCATTGACCAAATTCCGAGTCTTTTCGAAATGAGCGGAGACAAAACCCTTTTTAGTGGAAGGGGTGAGTTTGGTTACCTAATGAAAAAAGAAAATATATCAAAATGCCATGAGTGGGAATAAAAATCTTCTCAAAAATTAATCAAATTTATTTATCAATTAACTTTTAATTTTCATGAAAACATATCTTAAATTCAACCTCTTGACTGCTTTTGTAGCTGTATTATTTTTATCATTTAATCTTTCTTCTTGTGGAAGCAAAAAGGCAAAAATACCAGCCGAAGGAGAGAAACTAATGGCTTCTTCTTGGAAATATGATGTAAATGCCAACCTTGCAAAAGGTTCTGAAAACGTAGAAGATGCTTCTGGTATCAAATCAAATATTGAGCTAAAGGGAGATGTCGGAAAAATAGCTGATTTTGCTGCCGAAACGCTTACTTTTTCAAGGGATAAAAAAAACAAAAGCAAATTTTCTTATAAAAGAAAAGTAGGTGAGGGCTTAATTTCTTCTTCTGTAGTTGGCTATTGGACAATGTCTGATGATGGCAAAACTATCACAATGATGGAATGGGATAGTAAAGCAGGAAAAGAGAAAGCTCCTGTAAACTACACCATCGTAGAAATTACTGATGATAAATTAGTCTTGATGAAAGAAGGCGAAGACACTAAAAAAATCTATAAGAAGAAAGCATAAATATCAAAAATTAGAGTGCTAGACATAAGATAAAAATTGTTGGTATTGCGCTAAAACATCAACAAATATTTGTTCATGTCCAATACTCTAATCAAAAATTCAAAACGCAAGCCTATACAGTTTGCGTTTTGAATTTGCTTTTCCAAAGCCAAGCAACAAATCCACTTAGCCCTATTAAAAAACATGTTCCCAACCAAAAGAACATATCATATTTATTCGTATAGATTCTATAAGAAGTTGTAAAGACAAACAAAAACAAACCTAGCCATTGCCAAATGAGGTTGTTTTCTATTCTATTTGGGTTGTCTCTGATGAGAGATTGATTAAAAAATATTCTTAGGCTATTCCATTCCCAAAAAAGAAGTACAGTATTTGCCAAAAGCATCAGACCTGTGATGAGAGGTGTTGCACCAAACTCATAAGAAAGTGTGATTACAAAAACATTAAGGATAATAGGATAAAAAAGTGCTGCTCCTAGTTTTGAATAACGTTGTGTCATTAAGAAAAACCCAGCCACAAGCTGCCCAAAACCCAAGAATTGCCAATACAACCCTGATTGATACATTGTTTCGAAAAAATGCCAAGCCGAATCAATGGGAGCATCTGCACCACTATTGGTAGTAAAACGCAGTCCTTTTATTTTTATTAGGCTTGCAAAAACAAAAGTGCCTCCTATGAGGTAACGAGTATAAATTATAAAAATTTGTAACCAAACGATTTCTTTTATTTTGAGTAGCCAGTCAGTCATGAAAGAGTTATTCTAAGTACAAAATTACCTCATCGCCTTTACGCAAACGCAGCTGTTTTTCAGCACTCTCTTCAGGAACAAATATTTCTACTCTCCCAAAAGAGCCATTGATAAGATTGGGTAATCTGTCGCTACCTTCCAAGAAAAAATTACAAAACCTTGCATTTTGCTCTAATATTTTACCATATTTTATATTATTTCTAGCTCTAAGATTGGTTAGTGCGTTTCCATACTTATCAAAAGAGAGTATTTCGCCTGTTACCATTTTTTCCTCTTCATTGTAAGTACTGAATGGATAATTAAGAAACCAATCATAATGAATTTCCTCTCCCATATTTTCCATAGAAATTCCGTTGGCAAGGTGAGCTGCTACTGGTGCAAAAATATCTCTTCCATGAAAGCTATTAGCATCACTTTCAAGCATATAGGTTTTGTTCGTAATTTCAATACATTGTTCTACATCTTCAAGGGCTGTAATCAAGTCCAAAATTCCATTGTGAGGTGCAACAAAATAATACCCTCCACTTTTTACGATGATAGGCTGCCTGTCGCTCCCAACCCCTGGGTCAATGACACACAAAAAAATTGTTCCCTTCGGAAAATAACTATAATGAGCTTCTAAAAGCAATGCGCCACGCAAAATATCATAATCTGGAACAGAGTGCGCCAAATCTATCAAATTTGCGTGTGGAGAAATTGATTTGATAACACCTTTCATTACTCCTACAAAACCATCTTGATACCCAAAGTCAGTAAGTAAAACAATGTTCATATTTAGTCCTTTTGCTGGCATTTTATTTTATTATACTTTTATTACAAAAATCAATAAGCAATATACAGAAAGATTATGATTTGATTGTTATAGATTAAACTAAATTCTGATTATCTTTAGGAAGTAAAACTTTGGCAAATACATATATTCCCCAATTATAGTATTCTGTTTGAAAGTCTGCTTTTTCTAGCACAAGATGTTTATTATAGTTTTTTATTTTAACTAGAGTAAGTTGTTCCTTTATCTTTTTTTGTAAGAAAAATGAAAAATGCCATTCGTCTTTTTTTGGAAAACGAACGCCAAGAGCGTAGTAAGAATATCACTTATTTGGTCTTCTTTCTCTTTATATCGGTAACCTTGAGTTTTATTCCAGATATTTACTTAGGCTTATGGCAAAACTTATGGTATTGGCTGATTGTAGTTTTCTACCTATTTATGACACTTATCATCAAAGAATATTTAGGTACAGAACAGGCAGCACACTGGTTTTTATTAGGGTTTAATATTACTACTTTTTATTTTTCTAGTGCTGTTGGAAGAAATAGTAATCTGCATTTTCTCTTTTTTGTTTCTATCTTACTCTTGCCCTCGGTACTCAATATACGCTATAAGAAATATATAATCTTCCATACAGTTGTGCCTTTAGCCTTAGCACTAATGCTTGTTTTGTTTGATTTTGATATATTTCCTCGTCTTCCTCAAGTTAATTCCGAACACGAAAAAATTTTTGGAAAAGTGAATATGATTCTTCTTTTGCTCATTTTGCCTGTGGTAGTTTGGGTACTTATAAAATCGTATCAGAATATTTTCAATAAACTTTTGGAGTCAGAAAAAATCCTTATTGATAAAAACACAGAGCTTTTAAAGACCAATAAAGAATTAGATAACTTTGTTTATAGTGTTAGCCACGATTTGCGTGCGCCAATTTCTTCTGTTTTAGGACTTATCAATATTTCAAAGCTAGAAACTGATACAGAAAAATTGAAACACTATGAATCACTAAAAGAAAAAAGTCTGTTGAAGCTAGACTCTTTCATAAAGGATATTTTAGATTATTCTCGTAATTCTCGCATCGAAATAAAACCACAACAAACAAACTGGCAAGAATATATAACCGAACTGATTAAAGAATTTGAATATTTGCCAGAAGCAAAAGGAATAGATATCAGCATCAATATTCATCAAGAAGAAGAATTTTATGCTGATAAATATCGTATAGGAATTATTTTTAATAATATTATATCCAACGCTTTCCGATATTCTGACAAAAGTAAAAAGTTTCGTTTTATCAAAATAACTGGAAATGTTTATAAAGAAAAAGCCTGTATAACCATCCAAGATAACGGCATAGGAATAGAAAAAGAACATCAAAAAAAAATCTTTGATATGTTTTATAGAGCCAATGAAGAAAGCAAAGGCTCTGGTTTAGGACTATATATTTTGAAAGAAACGCTCCAAAAAATAAATGGGCATGTAAAAGTAAGCTCTGAATTTGGTAAAGGCTCTCTCTTTTATATCGAAATTCCTAACCTTGAACCTATATAATTTTCTACTAAAAAGGTTTGGCTATAGTTTTTTTGTTATAATTACACAATGTTGCTTTATTGCTTGCTTTAGAAAAATGCATTTTATTTAAAAAAACAACCAATTTAGCGTAATTAGTAATGTTTAATCTTTTACAGCCATGAAAAAATTATTACTTACTCTTCTCTTTATTTTAAGTATAGGACAAGTAGTTGCTCAAAACTACTTGGGAATTGAATCACTATGGAAAAAACCAACTGATTTTGATTTGATGAGAGATTACTCTTCCATCATTTCAGAAAAAAAGGAGGGACAATTAAGAGAAAAACTACACGAATATAATCAAAGGACAACTACACAAATACAGATTATTACGATTCCTAGCTTAGAAAATTATCCGATAGATACACTAAGTTTACAAGTAGCTAATTTATGGGGAATTGGGCAAGCAAAAAAAAATAATGGCGTATTAATACTTTTAGCAACAAACGAGCAAAAAATAAAAATAGAAATTGGAAAAGGAATCAAAAAATATATCACAGAAGAAGAACTAACAGCGTGGCTCAATCAAATCACACCTTTACTCAAAAATCAAGATTTTTATTCTGCCCTAGACCAACTCACAACTAACTTTACCCAAAAACTAGGAAATAACTTTGCACCAAAAGGTTTTGAGAAACTAGGAAGTAAAGAAATTTGGACATTTATTTTATTTGGTGTAGTCTTCTTTTTTATGGGAGGAGTCTTCGCTGGCGATGGTAGATTCAAATTTAGCTTTATTTTTCTTTCTATTTGGCTAGTAATTGGTCTTACCATTCTGTTTGTTGTTGAAGCTTTTTGGATTGGTTTAATAATGAGTGGAATTACTCAAGGAATATTTTTATTTAGCTTAATTTGGTGGAAAAATGAGAAAGAACAACAGAAAATTCAGTCTGAAAAGAGAGAAAAAGTAATCAAAATGATAGAAGACACCTATCAAATTTATAACAAACACGAACCACTAGCTGCTCAAAATTGGAAAACGGCTACTGAAAAAAAATTACTAAAAAAACGCATAGAGTATAATGAAATAAAATATGCAGAAGAAGAACTCAAGAAAAGCCAAGAATTTGAACAAATCCGTTCCTATCTAACGGATGATACATATTGGAAGGAAGCCGAAAAATTTTATACTCTTTTACCCAATTTAGTTTCAGAATATAGAGAAAGTATGATGCAAAAGTTTGTTACTATTCCTTACAAGGAAAAGTATAAAGTCGTTTACTTCGAAAACATGGAAAATCGCCTTCGTTTGCCTTTCTTGCCTCCAAAACTTTCAAAAAAGTTAGAACCTCAACAGATTAAAAACTGGTTAAAGCATATCATCAGTAATAATAATTTAGAAAGTATTTATCCTGCTAAACTGAAAACTAAAGACCAAAGAAAACAAGAGCGTGAGTTTCTCAAACAGACCTTAAAAACATTGGAAGACCCTTCAACTGATGCAATCAATTTATTTTTAAATCTTCGTAATCATTGGGAATATGCAAATACAAAAAAGACTTCAGTCAATTCTCTTTTAAACTCTTACAAATCTCAAAATAACAAATATTCTTCTTCGAAAAATACTTCGCAAGATAATGACGACGACGATTATTACAGAGACAATAATTCAAATAACTCTTCACACACAGGATATGGAGGAGGAAGTTTTGATGGAGATGGAGCAGGAAGTGATTTTTGATTTAGCGTTCTACCTACTTCCAAAAATAGCACTACCTACACGTACAAGTGTTGCGCCTTCTTCTATCGCTATCGGATAATCTCCACTCATTCCCATAGAAAGTTCTCTGAAAGCTATGTTTTCTGTATTGTAATTTGATTTTACTTTATCAAAAAGAGATTTAAGTTTTTTAAATTCCGAACGGATTTGATTTTCGTCCTCTGTAAAGGTAGCCATTCCCATTAAGCCTACTAGCTTTATGTTTTGGAGTTTTGCCAATTCTTCATTATCCAAGATTTCATAAAGTTCTTGTTCATCTAATCCAAACTTAGTTTCTTCGTCTGCAATGTGCATTTGTAAAAGACATTCAATTACTCTTTCATTTTGTTTGGCTCGTTTATCAATTTCCTTCAAGAGTTTGAAACTTTCTACCGAATGAATCATCTTGGCAAAAGGCGCAATATATTTAACTTTGTTGGTTTGAAGTGTGCCTATCAAATGCCAGTCAATATCTTTTGGGAGCATTTCATATTTTTCGGTGAGTTCTTGTACTCGGTTTTCTCCAAAAGTTTTAAAATCCAAATCATATAAAGTCTGTAATTTTTCGACAGGATGCGTTTTAGTAACAGCAATCAATTTTGCCTCTGTATTTTCTAGTTTTGATAAAATATTTTCTAAGTTCTCTTTTATAACATCTTGCATTGGTAATTAACTTTGTTGAATAAATATTTCGTAATTTTTAATTAGCTTCGCTGCTTTAGCAGGTCGTAATTGATTCCTATTTTCCATATTTCTCTAAAAAGACTTCCCAGTCTGTTGGAATTTTTTGTAATACTGCATCTGCTTGTGTTGCTTTTGAAGTATGCAGAAAATCAAGTATAAACTCTACTTCATTTTTAGAATCAAACTGCAAATCTGGATGAAGTTTAATAATTTTTTTCAAGACAAAATCAGTCCTCTTACAAACATAACCTCCAAACTTATCTGCACGATAGGCATACTTTTTTAAAAAATCTTTTTGCTTCTTAAAAGTTTGGGATAGCAAGTACAAAGTTAGTTCGATTTCTCCTTTTTTGTCTTTAGTTACCTTGACATGGCGAGTAATATCTCCATTTTCACTTCGCATCGCCATCATGAGCCAACCTGGTGTGTCGTGGTCATAACTTGTCATCTTGTCAATCTCTTCTTTTATTTCTTCAGCCAATGCTCTTGTTTCATTCTCATCTCCAAAAAGTTGATGCTCTAGTTTTGCCACGAGAAGCTCATCTTTTGCCACTAAGCGTAGCAATATTTTATCTTTTTCTTTTTGAGGCATTTGGCAGATAGCCTCTTTGAGTTCTTTAGGGATTTTTACCATAGATTTTTAAATTATGAATGATGAATGGTAAGTGATAAATTATTTACTACTTCCCTGTTCTGTGGCTCACAGAACAGCAGACAATCAAATTACTTTTTCTCTACAAAATAAAGCAACGAAACACCAAAAGGAAAGGAAATATCATAACGAAATAGTTTTTTCTCTACCAAGAAAATTCCTTTTAAAAGTGAATCTAAGATTTTATTTTCTTTATAAATTTCAAAATCAGAACCTGCACCTTTTCGAATAAACTGTTTCGGAATTAGAAAGTTTAGTTTTCTAAAAAGCCATATCGGAACAAATAAAAAAGAATTGAAATAGGTTTTTCGAAGTAGTTTACAGGTAAAATTATTTTTTTTACTTTGCAAATCAAATAAATTTACAACTTCACTCATTTTATATCTTCTGAAATGCTGGTTTACTTCATCGTGGTAGCTCCAAAGGCTTTGAAATGCTGGAACAGTAATACAAATTTTCCCATTTTGCTTGCAAACTCTACTCATCTCAAAAATAGCTTTTTGGTCGTCTTCTACATGTTCGATAACATCAAAAGCACAAACCATATCAAAACTATTATCCTTAAAAGGTAATTCTAAAACTGAACCTTCAATAACTTCAAGATTTAATTTTTCTCTTACAAAATCAGCACAAGTAGCATCGTATTCTAGTGAAGTTACTTCTCCAAATTTCTTCAGCATTTCGGTAGTTTTTCCTGTGGCAATGCCTATGTTTAGAATTCGTAATTCTTTTTTTTCTTTAGAAATGATTTTTTGGAGTTCTTGCTTCAAAATTTCTAAACGCACCACAAACCACCAATGATTTCGTTCTAGGTGGTAGTAATTTTTATAGTAGTCTTGATTCAAATTAAATATTTTTTAAACACAGAGTTACAGAGCAACACAGAGAAATACAAACTACTATGTTGAGAAGTTTGTATTTCAACTGATTACTGGTTACTGATAACTGGAAACTGATTTACGGAATCCATTTAATATCTTTAAAGTCTGGCTTACGCTTCTCTAAAAAGGCATTTCTCCCTTCTTTTGCTTCATCAGTCATATAGGCAAGACGTGTTGCTTCCCCTGCAAAAACTTGCTGCCCTACCATTCCATCATCCGTTAGGTTGAAGGCGAATTTGAGCATTTTTATAGAAGTAGGCGATTTTTCTAAAATTTCAGTTGCCCATTGGAAAGCTGTATCTTCTAGTTCGTCATGAGGAATAACAGCATTTACCATTCCCATTTCGTAGGCTTCCTGTGCCGAATAATTACGCCCTAAAAAGAAAATTTCTCTAGCTCGTTTTTGTCCTACCATTTTAGCCAAATACGCAGAACCATACCCACCATCAAAACTGGTTACGTCGGCATCAGTTTGTTTGAAAATAGCGTGTTCTTTACTAGCAAGTGTCAAATCACAAACGACATGCAAACTATGTCCACCACCAACAGCCCAGCCATTCACAACAGCAATCACAGCCTTTGGCATAAAGCGAATAAGACGCTGCACTTCCAAAATATTGAGCCTTGGCATTCCGTCATCATCGACGTAGCCTTGATGTCCTCGTGTACGTTGGTCGCCACCACTACAAAACGAATACACGCCATCTTTTGGCGAAGGTCCTTCTGATGAGAAAAGCACTACTCCAATAGAAGTATCTTCACGAGCATCTAAAAAAGCTCTGTACAATTCGCCTACTGTTTTGGGGCGAAAGGCATTTCTAACTTCTGGACGGTTGAAGGCAATACGAGCCACGCCACCACATTTTTTGTAAGTAATATCTTCAAATTTGATAGTATTGAGTTCTTCGATTTCTTTCCAGTCTGGTTTTGGGGTCATTTTTTTATAATTGATTTAAAAAATTAATTTTGATATGCTGCAAGATAAATATTTTTTCAAAGAGAATGTTTCTCTTCTTTCATCTCCTGTTCCTCCAAATACTTCTCAAGATATTCTACATTTCCATACTGGCTACAAATCGGACATTCTAAAGGGTTATGACTACGTGCAGGACAGTATTCTCTACCAAAATAAATAATCTGAATATGTAAGTCGTTCCAATCTTTTTTAGGAAAAAGAGCTTTCAAATCTTTCTCCGTCTGGACTACATTTTTCCCACTTGAAAGTCCCCAACGATATGCCAAACGATGAATATGTGTATCCACAGGAAAAGCAGGCTGCCCAAAATACTGTGAAACGACGACCGAAGCCGTTTTGTGTCCTACCCCTGGAAGTTCTTCTAAAAGTTTCATTTTGTCTGGTACTTCGCCATTGTACTTTTCTAAAAGAATCTCTGAAAGACGATGGATTGCCTTTGATTTGTTGTTGGAAAGTCCACACGGTCGGATAATACTTTTTATTTGTTCCGTTGTGAGTTGTACCATTTTATTGGGCGTATCAGCTTCTTCAAAAAGAATTGGCGTTACTTGATTTACTCGTTTGTCAGTACATTGAGCAGATAAAAGCACAGAAACGAGCAGCGTATAAGCGTCTTGATGGTCTAAAGGAACAGCAGGATTGGGATAAAGCTCTTGCAATATTTTAGCAATCGCCTTGGCTTTTGTTTTGGGTTTGTAATGGACAGATTTTGGAAATTTCATATTAGATAAAATGAGCTAAAGAATAGATACATTGTTGTAGTTATCAAACAACTACTTAGTTTTATTAAAAGTTTGTACTTTTATGATTGAATAAAATTAATCACTTATTTTTCAAAAATATGAAAACTTGTCCGAGTTGTGCATCCCCTTATGGTTATGAAATGAGCGAAACGTTATACGCTTGTCCAGAATGTGGATTTGAATGGAACCCAGCAGAAAAAGAAGAGTCAATGACTATTGAAAATCAGATTTTAGATGCTAATGGAAACCCTCTGCAAGATGGAGATAGTGTAGTAGTTGTGAAAGATTTACCTGTAAAAGGTGCACCCAAACCTGTAAAAGCAGGAACAAAAGTAAAAAATATTCGTCTTACCGAAGGCGACCACAATATCGACTGTAAAATTGATGGCTTTGGAAAAATGGCTCTCAAATCAGAGTTTGTTAGGAAGGCATAAGATAATAAAGTTGATTTTTTCACAGCTTTTATAACTGATTACCAAATATTTAGATACAAACTTTAAATTCTTTTTTGATTTTCTAGAAAAAGTACAAAAAATAGGTAACCCAAAAACATTAACAACGTATAACCAAATACATTTAATTTAAAAAAAGTGTTAATTTTGAAGTCCACTTCTTACTGCACTTACTTCTGTTCTGTCTTTAAGAGCAGATAGTTTACTACTACTTTATCTCAAAAACTTATTTTTAATGGCGAATAGTCTTGATATGCTCAATCAGATATTGGTTGATGCTGCCCAACATGGTGTTGTTCATAATTTTACTTCTGATGAAGAAATAAAGGGAAGTAAAATAACTATCCACGATGCAGAAGTTATCAATTTTGGTTCTTGTAGTTATTTGGGATTAGAATATCACTCCAAAATCAAGGAAGGAATCATCGAAAAAACGCAAAAATTTGGTTCACAATTTTCAACCTCAAGAACTTATCTTTCTCTAGGAATTTATGAAGAATTAGAAAGCTATTTAGAAAAAATATTTGAAAAACCAGTCATTGCAAGTGCAAGCACTACTTTAGGACATTTTGCTGCTCTCCCTGTGGTGGTGGAAGAAGGCGATGCCGTCATTTTAGACTTACAAGTTCACTCTAGCGTACAATTAGCTACACAGATTTTGAAAGCTAAAAAAATTCCTACCTATGTTATTCCTCATAACTCAATGAAGGCTTTAGAAAGCAAAATCAAGAGTCTTCAAAATAAACACAAAAAAATTTGGTATTTGGCAGATGGCGTTTATTCTATGTACGGCGATGCTGCTCCTTTAAAAGAATTAGAGTATTTTATGAATACCTATAAACAATTCCACCTCTACATTGACGATGCTCACGGAATGAGTTGGGTAGGAAAAAATGGAGTGGGTTATGTAAGAAGCAAAATTGAACATCATGATAAAATGATATTAGCTACTTCATTGAACAAATCTTTTGCTTCTGCTGGTGGGGTACTTGTTTTTCCAAATGAAGAGTTACGCAACCGAGTAAAAAACTGTGGTAGCACTCTGATATTTTCAGGACCTATTCAGCCTCCTATGTTGGGAGCTGCTATTGCCTCTGCCAAACTACATCTTTCAGAAGACATAGAAATATATCAGAAGGAAATCAAAGATAAAATTGATTTTGTAAACGACAAGCTAGAAAAATTAGGGCTTCCTCAATACGAAAAATCAGATACGCCTCTGTTTTTTATTCCTGTTGGTTTGCCACGTATTACTCGTAATATTGTCAAGCGAATGAAGAGCAAAGGTTTTTATATGAACTCGGCTGCTTTTCCTGCCGTCCCAATGAAAAAAAGTGGACTTCGTTTTATGGTAAATAGAAATTTATCGTACGAAGAATTAGAAAATATGCTCACGACGCTTCAAAAAGAATATGTTTTGGGACTGGAAGAAGAAAACAGTTCTACTGCCGAAGTGTCTAAAATATTTAAAATCAAAGAAATAAATATTGACATTTCGTCTAAAAAAGAACAAGAAAAATTTGAAAACAAAGCATTAAAGACAACTTTATTTAGAAGTATTTCGGAAATTGATAAACAAGAATGGCAAGAGTTTATGGGACATTCGGGGACTCAATCTTATCAAAATCTTTTGGCTTTAGAAAAGACATTTTCTAATCATTCTAAAAAAGAAAACAATATTGATTTTTATTATTACCGAGTTACAGATGCTCAAAACCAAATTGTTTTGTACTCTTTATTTACAATCAGTTTGATAAAAGATGATATGCTTAGTGATGCTAAACTATCGATGAAAATAGAAGAAGAACGAAAATTAAATCCATATTATCTTACTTCTAAGCAACTCATGACAGGTTCTGTATTTTCAATGGGGAAATCGCTTTACATCAACAAGAATCATAAGCAATGGAAGAATGCCTTAGAACTGTTTTTGAAAGCCACTCAAGAAATAGCAGAAAAAGAAAATGTATCTACTCTGATGATTAAAGATATTGATGACAAAGAGTATGAAAATACGATGTTAGAGCTTGGTTTGGCTAAAATGGAACTGCTAGATAACTCCGTTTTGTATTTAGATAAATGGAATACGCATGAAGAATATCTACAAACCTTGAGTAGTAAATATCGATATAGTTTGAAAAAAGAAATTTTGGCTTACAAAGATTATTTTGAAGTTAGTTATGAAAAGCCAAGAACTGGAGAAGAAAAACAACAATGTTTCGAACTCTACCAACAAGTTTTTGAAAAATCGTATGAGATGAATGTCTTTGAGCTTCCTTATCAGATGTTTGAACGAATGTTTGAAGACGATAATTATGATATTATTAGATTGTATCTGAAAGACAATAAGAAAGCTGGTGCTGTGGGCATGTTATTTAGTTATAAGAATGGAAAAGAATATAGTGGGCTTTTGGTAGGTTTGAACTATGATTATGTCAGAGAATTTAATGTATATAAGCAAATTCTTTATCAATCTGTCTTGAGAGCCAAAAATTTAGGGTGTTCGTTTTTAGATTTGGCTTTTACTGCTGAAATGGAAAAAAAGAAAGTAGGAGCAGAAATCCAATCTACTTATGGATTTGTACAAGCCGAAGAACATTATTCTCACGCTGTATTGGAAACTGTAAACTACTAGAATAAAGATATAAAAGTCAGTAAGATTACCATTTTCTTATTGACTTTTATATTTATTATCACTCTACTTTGATGTCTCCTTCTACAACAGCTTCTTCTAAAGTTAGAGGAGCTTTTTTATCTTCTTCTTTAGCTTCTTGTACTTTTGTGATAGCTTCTTGGGTAATAAATCCTTGTGCTGCTGCATGCATAGCAACTACACCTGAATCAGCTATAAGTTGGAAAGGAACTCCAAATTGCCTTTCTGCTTTTTGAGCTATTTCATTTACTTGTGTATCTCTAGTAGTTCCACTTACATCACGGATATAAATTGCCTTTATACGATGAGGTACCTCTTGCAACATCTTATAATAAATTTCAGCATCGTGCTGTCCACTATCTCCTATCAAAATAAATTTTAGATTAGGATAATAACTCATTATTCTTCTAATCTTTTCTTCTTTATGACTATGGTCGCCTTTTATAAACATTTTATCATCCAAACCTAAATCTCTCAAAAGTAAAGGGGCTTTTGGAAGACTTCTGATTTCAAAAAAGTCAGTAAGCAAATCATATAAATTCCACATGCTACTAGATACAAAATACAACGGATTCTGCTGATTTCCATCACTTCCTTTTACAAGTGCTTCATATAATTCTCCTACTCCTAAAAATGGTTTTCTTAAATGTGCGTTGCCCAAAAAAGTTAGTTTGGCAGAAGCTAACATGCTAGTTGCCTGTGTTTGCAGAACTGTATCATCAATATCTGAAATGATTCCAAATTCTTTTAAATCGTCGTGGATTTGAACTTCACCAAGTGCTGTAACTTCATCTTGATTGGGTCTTACCTTTTCTAAGAGCTTAAATTCTACTCTTTCCCACATAGACTCATGAGGTATAATTGGTTCGGGCAATTCTATTTCTACAAAAAAATATCCTTCCTCATCAGTTTTTGTTTCCTTTGTTATGCCTTGATAGGTTACTGAAAGTCGTACATTCGGAATCTCATCACTTTCTATCCTTCTATAAGTATTAAGAATATTATCCCAAAACCTATCATCTTCTCTTACATCTATATTTTCATCTTCTAGTACTCTACCCCAAAAAAAGGCTTTTTTAGGGTTTCCAAAACTTCTATAAGGCAAAATCATGACAGGTTCATCTAATCCTAAACGAGTTTTTAGTTTAGTTTTGAGAATATCCCATTTTTGTTCTCCTTGATGTGATACCTTATGTATAATGTCTTTTAGTTTCATAATTATTAAGTAGTTGAGTAGTACAATTTAGTTTATAAAAACTATTGTCAAGGTCTGTTTTTTTCTTCGAAAAGACCCTTGACAAAGTTAAAATTCAACTTTTTATAAAATTGCACTAGCTTTTGAAAATAACAAAATTATACCAGCTAACTACTTAAGTAGTTGAGTAGTACAATTTAGAAGTTGTTTAAGAATGTTTTTTTCTAGTTCTAGCAACAATCAAAATAAATGCTAAATAGTGTAAGCTTTGCCAAGTATGAATTTTAGTTTCGTATCTTATTATAAGTGCCTTGAATGCGTCCAACCACGCATTGGTTCTTTCGATAGCGAATCTTAATTCATACATTTTCTCATCTTTAAAAGGTTGATTATCAAGGTCTTTTTTATTTCTTTTGTTGAAGTCTATATTATCCACTATTTCCAAATGATAACAAAACGAACGAAAAGCATTCGTATCAAAAGCTGCATCAGCATTGAGAAATATGCCTTGTTCTCTAATTTGAGAAGCATTCAAATCATCTATCATCGTTTGTACATTTTTTTCCAACTCAAAAGCGTCATGATGATTGCCTGCGATAGGAACAGACATAGCTACAGGAATACCGTTTTTATCAGTTAGGAAAAGAATGTTAGTAGTTTTTCCTGCTTTTCTTTTGGAATAACCAATACCTTCTCCCCCTCGTTTGGCTAGCGTATGGCTACCGTCTAAATGGCAAATAGAAAAATCTAACTCTCCACGATAATCTTCTAAATAGGTTGTCCAAAGCTTTTTCCAACTTCCAAGTTTTGACCACTTATTGAAATGGTAATACACTGTATTCCAACTAATTGAGATGTTGCCAAAAAATTGTTTCATTGGAAGTTCTCGCCATTGACAACTTGATTTTAAACGATAAACAATAGCTTTAATAATACGCCAAAGAGCGACTTTTATCCGACGACCTTTGGAAAATTGCTCTAAATAAGGTAAAATATTTTCTGTTATAATTTTTTTTGATAGGTTTACGTACATAGAGGAAAAAATGGTTACGTTGCAAATGTGGTTATTTACAATGATAACTATTTTGACCTCTTTTTTGATAACATAAATCTACATTCTTAAACAAGTTCGCAATGAAAAAGGGTTAGTTTCAAGTATTTGTGTGGTTAATTTAGTTCATTCTAGTGGCAATGATGGAGAATATTTTACCATTGATTATCATATTTGTGACCCTTCTACCGATAAAAAGACAAAAAATGACTATTTTAAAGAAATGTTTATGAATGCAGCAGCGAGTAAAAATTTAGATAGTGTAATTTTATGAGTGATTTTTTATTTTTGTATTATTTTTCATTTATTTTCTAAATTCTCTTCAATGCTTATAACTACTTTGGGTTGTCGTAAATGTGGTTTAGAGAACTTAGTTCGCAATGGAAGTAATGGTTTTGGAAATCCTAAATCAAGGTGTAAAGATTGTAGATTCTCAAGGGTTATATCTTCAAAATGAGCAAGTGAATCTACTAAAGAATCGGCTTGTGCAAGTTACCAAGAAAAGTCTAGTTTACGAGGTGTTGCTCGTGTGTTTGAGGTGTCACATCAAACTATTCTTCGCTAGACAAAAAAAGCAAAGCAAGTAGTTACACAAGTCGATAGGCTTTCTACAACTCTTTTAGACAGTGTAGAAGGAGAAGTTCTTGAATTGGACGAACTATGTAGTTTTGTATTTTGCAAAAAGTTTAAAAAGTTGGCTTTAGATTGCTTTGTGCAGAAGAACAAGGTAAATCGTTGCTTTTTATATAGGAAATAGAAGTGCTAAAAGCTGTGAGAAACTATGGATTAATGTTCCTCAAAACTATAAGCACAGCATCACTTATTCTGATTTTTGGAAAGCCTATAAAAAAGTAGTATAAAACATGAAAACACTATAGTGCGGGGAAGGAATCTGGGCAAACCAACCACATTGAGAGATGGAATAATACATTGAGACAAAGAGTGGGCAGGTTTGTTATAATAACATTAAGTTTTTCAAAATCATTCTACAACCATTTCTTATTTACCTATTATTTTATCGTAAATTATAATAAAGAAACAACGAAAAAATATCTAGTATCACTCAAAATGTAACACTACCATAAAAATTTTTATTCTCATATTTAGTTTTGATTATGTTCATTCATTTTTGAAAGTACCATTTACTACGTTCTGACTTAGAAATGTAAAAATACTATCTTTGAACCTACAAACTCAAATCTCAACAAATTACCTACAAAAAATGACAACATCTTATCCTATTCTACAACTCAAAAAAGGCAGAGAAAAATCAATTTTGAATCAGCATCCTTGGATATTTTCAGGAGGAGTCCATAAAATGCCAGATGCCGAAAATGGAGAAATTGTAGCTGTACAAGATGCCAAAAAACGTATTTTGGGATATGGATTTTTTGATACAACAAGCCAGATTACCTGTCGTATTTTTGAGTTTACTCGTTTTCACGATAAAGACAACCAGTTTGTCGCAGATGAAGCATATTTCCATCAAAAAATAAAAAATGCGTACAATTTGCGTAAAGATTATCTCATTGATGCTTCCACTAATGCGTACAGACTTTTACACGCAGAAGGCGATTTTTTTTCTGGAGTTATCGTAGATGTCTATGATACAGTGGCTTCAGTTCAGCTTCTCATAAAAGGAACGCAACGTATTGCAAAGCATATTTTTAGTGGACTTCGTGCTGTCGGAATCCAACATATTTACCTTCATATCAAAGAAAGTACACGCAATATTGAAGGTTTTGGAGATGATGATAGTCAAGTTCAGCAAGGCTGGCAACTGGCAGAAAATCAGACAGAAAAAGATATTCCATTAATGCCTATTCAAGTTTTGGAAAATAATCTGAAATTCAAAGTTGATGTGGTTGATGGACAAAAAACAGGTTTTTTCATAGACCAACGAGAAAACCGAGATTTAGTAAAAAGATACTCCAAAGGAAAATCTGTCTTGAACTGTTTTGGCTACACAGGAGGGTTTAGTGTCTATGCCATTGCTGGAGAGGCAAAAAGTGTAGTTTCGGTAGATATTTCTAAAGAAGCCACAGAGGCAGCAGAGCAAAATGTAGCTCTAAACTTTGATAGTTTGATGAGAGCAAATAAAAATCATGAAGCCATAGCTCAAGACTGTTTTGAGTATTTGAAAGCATTAAAAAATGAAGCAGAAGCAGATAAAAATGATGATTTGTTTGATATTATTATTCTTGACCCACCTGCTTTTGCTAAAAATAAACGTTCATTGCCAAAGGCAACTAGAGGATATATCAATTTGAATGAGTTAGGCTTTAAAAAAGTAAAAAGTGGAGGTTTAGTATTTACTTTTTCATGTTCGGGAAGTGTAAGTAAAGACTTATTTAGAAAATTTGTCTTTACGGCAGCAGCTGAAGCAGGGCGAAAAATACGAATTGTGCATCAACTTACACAGCCGTTAGACCATCCTATTAATATTTATCATCCAGAGGGAGAATATTTGAAAGGTTTGGTTTTGCAAGTAGAATAATTTTAGTAAATTGAAGTCTGTCGTTGGTGGACATATCAATAACGGCAAGACTGACGTAAAAAGACTATGTCAGTCAATATTTTTATCACTCAATTTAACTAACACTCAAAAAATTAGAAAGTTATGGCAACATTCAAAGTAGATGGTCGTATGACTGTAAATACACTCAAAGAAAAATTTAAAGAAACTTTTGGTTATTCATTGCGTGTCTATAAAGGCAACAACGCAGGACGTGGCGCACGCTTTGCAGACGATAAGGCTCGTTTGGGAGAGGTAGCAGATGAGCGTGAGTCTCTTGCAGGTTTAGGCGAATTTGACATGCCATCTGAAATGAGTATTGAAGAATTTGAAAAACTTTTTCAAGAAAAGTTTGATATTGCTGTACAAGTAGCAGATGCTGATAATGAAAAATTATTAGACAACGACACTACTTTAAAAGCAAACTAAGCTCATAAAAAGTAAGTCAGAACTCTCTGTATTTTCTATGAATGCAGAGAGTTTTATTTTGTCAATTCTGTATAAAAAATCACTAAAAGTGTAGAATGACATGATAGTTTTAGCTAAAAATTTCAGTAATTTGCCATTCAATTTTTCATTTTGTTTATATATCTATGTCTGATAGTCGTCAGTTTCAAGTTGCTTTATCGCTGTTGCCGTATGTGGGGGCAAAAACAGCCAAAACATTGGTCAGTTATTGTGGCTCTGCCGAAGAGGTTTTTAGTGCGCCTTCTTCTAGGCTTCTGAAAGCTCCCAATGTAGGACAACGAATTATAAAATCTATCAAAGAAAATAAATCACAAGCATTAGAAGAGGCAAACAAACAATTATCGATTGCCGAAAGAGAAGATGTTAAAATATTGATTTATACAGACAAAGGTTATCCAAAACGCCTGCTTAGACACGAAGACTCTCCTTATATTCTCTACTACAAAGGCAATGCAGATTTGAATGCTCAAAAAACTGTGGGTATTGTCGGAACACGCAAAGCCACAGAATATGGAAAAGCAATGACACAAAAAATAGTCAGAGATTTGACTAGATATAATCCTTTGATAATAAGTGGTTTGGCGTATGGAATAGATATTTTTTCACACAAAGCTAGTCTTGAATGTGGATTAGACACAGTAGGTGTTATGGCAAATGGATTAGACAAAATTTATCCTCCTGCTCACAAGAATACAGCCTTTGATATGATAGACCAAGGAGGACTCTTGACAGAAGGTTGTTTTGGAACGATGCCAGACCCTTCTCGTTTTCCTCAACGTAATCGTGTTATTGCAGGACTTTCTGATGTTTTGATTGTGGTAGAGGCAGCCAAAAAGGGAGGCGCACTCATTACAGCAAACATCGCCAATTACTACAACTGTGAAGTGTTTGCTGTACCTGGTAATTTGGAAGCTATGGCTTCAGAAGGCTGTAATAAACTCATTCGAAACCACCAAGCTCATATTTATACTTCTGTTGAAGATATAGAATATATTTTGAAATGGGATTTGGACGAACGAACTACAAAACCTATAAAAAAATCAGTAGGACAGCTTACAATGGAAGAACAAATCATCATGAACAAACTAGAAGAAGATGGTGGTACAATGGCAATAGATAGCCTTTCTATCAAGACACAAATTCCACTGGGGCAGCTTGCTAGCCAATTATTGATGATGGAAATGAAAGGCATCGTAAAAGCTCTTCCAGGAAAGCAGTTTAAGGTAGTTCATTAAAAGTGTTTTTTTATAAATTCGTAGTAGTGTATTTTTCCAAATTCAAAATAATAGTACCAAAATGTCTAAATATTTTTTGCTTATTCTCTCTTTGATAGTTTTAGGTTGTAATGAAAAACCAAAACAATTAGAAAATAAAAAAGAAATTGATTTATCAGAAATCATAGAGCCAGTAGCAAAAGAAATGATTGAGAAGCCTCTTATAAATTCTACTTCTATTGCGATATTTTATGATGGAAAAGAATACATAGGACATTATGGAGAAATAGAAAAAGGCAAAAACAACAAACCCAATAATGAGACAATTTATGAAATTGGTTCGTTGAGTAAAGTAATAACAGGAACGCTAGTGGCAAAAGCCGTATTAGAAGGAAAAATAGATGTTGAGGATAGCGTAAATAAATATTTGGATAAAAAATATACTAATCTAAGCTATCAGAATCAGCCTGTAAAAATAAAGCATCTACTAACACATACTAGCACTTTGCCTAATATGCTACCTTTGGAATTAAATCCTGTACTAGATGATTTTGTAAACTACGACACGCCTTCAAAGATACATCAAGTACTAGAAAATTATGATAAAAATTCCTTCTTAAAAGACTTAGATTCTATCAAGGTAACTTCTCAATTAGGAGAAAAATATTCCTATTCAAGTGCAGGAGTAGAGCTTATGGCTCATCTATTAGAACAAGTATATAAAAAAGACTATGAGCAGTTGCTGACTGAATTTCTTTCTACTGAAATAGGAATGAACAACACAAAAGTAAATGTTGATGCTAAGGACATTGTGGTAGGCTACCATGTTGATAACCCAAATATCACTCTTCCTATGGGAAAATTGCCTTGGGGAGCAGCAGGAAATATCAAATCTACAGTACCTGATATGCTTGGTTTTATAAAATATCAGCTAAAAAATGATAAAACTGTACAAGAATCTCATAGAACGCTATTTAAAGCCGATTCAACAAATGAACTAGCTTATTTTTGGGAGATAGATTTGTCTGATAAAGAACTAGGAAAATATTATCTACATCATGGAGGAGTTCCTAGGTCGCAATGTTATATTTTTATTGTTCCAAAGCATAATTTAGGAGCTTTTATCATCACAAACCAAAGTGGAACAGAAACAGCAAAAGCAATGATTGAAACAATGGATAAAATATTCAATACAATATTGAAAGAAGAATAATTCAAATTAGAGTACTGGAAAGCTATAGATATTTACTGTTCTGTGAGTCAAAGAACAGGAAAAAATTGAAAATTAGATTGTATCTATTTCTCCATAGGGTTGGATTTGTCCACTCAACCCTATAGAGAAATGAACATTATAAAATTAACTGTGATAATTTAATAGAACCTCTCCAAAAACTACCACATAATGTCTCTTTTTCTCTCGTTTTTTGGGTCTCTTTTGCTATTTTATTTATAGTTTCTTGTGTTTCGATTTGTGAGGGAAGAGTTGTATTTCTTATAAAATTAGCACTTTGTTAAAAAATACAGCTATTTTTGTAAATATATTTTAATAGTATAATTACAAGACTTAAAAATGGATTTTATAACAATAGATTTCGAAACAGCAAATAAATACAGAAATAGTGCCTGTGAAATAGGACTTACTTTTGTCAAAGATAACGAAATTACAGAAACAAAATCGTGGCTCATTCGTCCTAAAATCAATCATTTTGACCCTATCAATATTTCTATCCACGGCATTACGGCAGCCGATGTTTGGGAGCAGCCTCGTTTTGACCAGCTTTGGGAGTCAGAACTGAAAGAGTTGGTGGAAAATCAATTTTTGATAGCCCATAATGCTAGTTTTGATTTTTCAGTGCTTCGTAAAACATTAGATTCTTATAATTTGCCTTATCCAGATTTGTCATATTCTTGTAGCTATCTTTTTGCTAGAAAAATTTGGACAGATATGCCTCGCTACGATTTAAAGACGCTTTGTAACCAAAATGAAATTTATTTTCGCCACCATAGAGCAGGTTCAGATAGTGATGCAACAGCACAGTTAGCCATAAAAGGTTTTGAGAAAATGGAAATTACCTGTCAGAAAACCTTTTCAGAAAAATTGGAAATGAATATAGGAAAGCTATTCAGAGGAGGATATATTCCTTCTACCAATTATAGAAAGAAAAAAAGAAGAGCATAGCAAAGTCTGCTTCTGATAATGCTAAATTCTTAAAAAACGTGTAAATTTGTCATTAATTATCACATATTATATAAATCTTCAATGAAACAACTCTCTTTAGAAAATTTGGGCAGAATTGGAATAGAAGAATTTAAAGAACAAAAAAAGCAACCCATCGTTATTGTATTGGACAATGTCAGAAGCGCACACAATGTGGGGGCAGCTTTCAGAACATCTGATGCATTCTCTATTGAGAAAATTATGCTTTGTGGTATCACAGCAAAACCTCCACACCGAGAGATTCAAAAGACGGCTTTAGGAGCAACAGAATCGGTAGAGTGGGAGTATTTTGAGACAACAAATGCTGCCATTGATGCACTTCGCCAAAAGGGATATAGTATTACTGCTATCGAACAAACCACAGAAAGTCAGAAACTTGGTGATTTTTTACCAAATCAAGAAGAAAAATATGCTTTTGTGTTTGGAAATGAAGCCTTTGGAGTAGATGCAGAAGTATTACAAAACTGTGATACTGCTTTAGAAATTCCTCAATTTGGTACAAAGCATTCATTAAATGTTTCTGTAAGTTTGGGCATAATACTTTGGCATTGTACTGAAAAAATGAATATATTTAGTTGAACTTTCTAAGAACTAACTATAACTTGATGAGGACGTTAATTATTTTTGTATTGCTCTTTCTATCACAATATTCGTTTGGGCAAAATGTTGCTGACTCTTTGTTGATTACATTTTACCAAAAGACATTATTTTCTGTATTTTCAGATGAGCTAGAAGAGAAGGATAAAAGTGAAATTCTTGTTCAGACAGATTTTTCTAAACATTTATCAAATCAAAAAAGCAAACTAAATCAATTTATATTTTTTGATAACACAACAAGTTATTATTCTGTATTAGAAAAACCATTTAAGCAAAACTCAGGTAAAATCATTTATCATATTTGCCATCGTGTTTTAAGTGAAGATACTATCGATGTGGATATACGCACTACTCAAATTGTTTCTATGAGTAGAAAAAAAATAACTTTAGCCACTGACTTTTGTGATTCAGTAGAGGGAGGGTACATACCAAGTGCAAGATTTATTTTTGATGGGAGAACAAGTAAATGGAATTTTTTAACTAGAAATCAAATACGAAAAGAAATAAATTCTATAAAGAAATATTAGCTGATAATAAAAAAATATCTTTGATAAGAAAATCTATAAAATGTCTGATTCCACACATAACACAACCATATTACCTAATAATACACAAGCCAGTTCTAAAAAGACATCTTCTATCTTATATGTAGATGATGAGGAAAGTAATTTGCGTATTTTCAAGAGTTCGTTTAGAAGACATTACAAAATTTTTACAGCCATCTCTGGAAAAGAAGGTTTAGAGATTTTAGAAAACAACGATATTCAACTTGTTATTTCTGACCAAAAAATGCCAGAGATGACAGGAGTTGAATTTTTGGAAAGAGTAGCTGAAAGTTTTCCTAATACGGTGCGTATCATTCTGACAGCTTATAGTGACACGGAAGACATTATGCGTGCTATCAATAAGTGTGGTATTTTTAGGTATTTGGTAAAGCCATGGAACAAAGACGAAATGCTCCTTACTATAGACAAAGCTCTTGAAACGTATGCACTTCGTACAGAAAACAGACAGTTAGTAAATGCTCTCAAAACAGCAAATGAAGGTTTGGAAAGCAAAGTGAAGGAGCGCACAGCTGAACTAATGGCTACCAACGAAGATTTGAAAAAAGCAAAAGAGCAAGCAGAAGCTGCTACAAAAATGAAAGAACAATTTCTTTCTACCATGAGCCATGAAATTAGAACACCTCTAAATGCTATTATAGGCATGACGCACTTGCTCAAAAGCGATAAGCTAGAAGGAGAAATGGCTGAAAATATTGAAATATTGGAGTTTTCGGCGCAAAATCTTCTTTCACTTATCAATAGCGTCTTGGATATTTCTAAAATGGAAGCTGGAAAAATGGCTTTTGAACAAACTCAGTTTGACTTACCAGCACTTATCCAAAATACAGTAGAAATTTTTAAGGCTAGAGCCGATGAAAAAAATGTATTGCTTCGTACCAATATTGATAAAAATATACCAAATGCACTTATTGGAGATTCAACACGTCTTTCTCAAATTTTAAATAATCTTATTGGAAATGCTATAAAGTTTACAGAAGAAGGAACAGTTACTATTACTACGAGACTTTTACATCACAAAACTGAAAAAGTAGAACTACTTTTTGCTGTTTCAGATACAGGAATAGGCATTTCACCAGAAAAAATTAATGCTATTTTTGAAGATTTTTCCCAAGCAGAAGAAGACACTTCTCGTAAATATGGAGGTACGGGTTTAGGACTTGCTATTACAAAACAACTTGTAGAGTTGCAAGGAGGAACTATCAATGTAATGAGTACGCTTATGGTGGGTTCTACCTTCAGTTTCCAACTAGGTTTTAAAATAGGAAAATCAAAGCCTATTGCCACTCATCTTCCTGATACCGTAAATATCAAAAACCTAAGAGGAGTAAATATTCTGATTGTTGAAGATAATAAAGTCAATCAGATTTTGGTAAAGAAATTTCTCAATACTTGGGGAGCTAAGTTTTATGTCGCAGAAAATGGACAAGTAGCCTTAGATTTATTTAAAAAACACGATTTTGATGTAGTTCTGATGGATTTGCAAATGCCTGTTATGGATGGATATGAGGCAGCTCGCCAAATTAGACTCTTAGAGGCAAATACAGATAAGTTTACACCTATCATTGCCCTAACAGCCTCTACTCTGCTCAATGAAAGAGAGCGAATCGTACAGGTAGGAATGAATGATTTTTTAAGTAAACCTTTCAATCCAAATGAGTTGTATCAAAAAATTGCTCAACACAGTTACACACAATTACAGTTACAAAAGGAGGCTTCAAATGATAATTTGGTTAAGCAAAATCTAAATTATTCTTACTTCAAAAATCTTGCAGGGGCAGATAAGGCATTTTATGCTGAGCTCTTAGAACTTAGTGAAGCTGATTTGATAGAGTTTAATAGAATTTTGGAATCTACACATCTTCCAGATTATGAAACCCAACTTGCTTTAGTACATCATAAAGTGCGTGCGACTTTACGTCTTTTGGAAGTAAGGGAGTTAGAAACACAGATAAATCAACTTCGAAGAATGCTTTCTCAAGGAAGCCAAATAAGCGAACTTACACAGCGAATAGAATCCATAAAGAAAAATATAGAAATAGCAATTTCACAGATTAAGGAAGAGAGAGAGTAAGTTATGTTTTTTCTTGCCAAGAACATAAAAATAAACTTTTTATTGTTAAGGTGTTTTTTGGAAAAAATCTAAAAAAATACTAACTTTTGATATGCAATTTTTTGCTAAATGGCATCGTATTAACAATTATAAATGTTTTCCAAATTTTACCTAAATTCTAACTTCGCCGTTGTTGGTATCCTCACCAACGACATATACATCAAATTTCTATGAACAATTTAACTAACAAATCCTATAAAACTGTCTTCTCTGTTTTAGGAATAGGATTCTTACTTTGGCTTGTCTCTTGCGCCACTACAGAAAAGCTACAAGTCATTGACCAAAATTTTGGTGAGCAAATTGCCCTCCAACAAAATCTTACTTTTACCTTCAATCAAGCGATTGCCAAGCCAGAACAGCTAGATGTATGGCAAGAAATTGAGTATTTAGATATAAATCCAAAAGTAAAAGGGAAATTCAAATGGACAAGCCCAACAACACTTATTTTCTCGCCTGATGAAGGGTTTTCTCCCAATACAAAATACCAAGTAAAGCTCACTCAAAATTTGATTGCAGAACTGACAAAGAAAAATGTTGAGGTGGATAAAGAGAAAAAATTTGAATTTCATACACCTTATCTTGACCTTTCGACAGCGCAAGCCTACTGGAGTACGGATGCGAATGGCTCGCCAGAATTACTTTTAAACCTACTTTTTAATTATGAAATCAATCCTAGTGCTTTGAATAGTTTGCTTTCGCTTTCTACATTGGGAAATTCTGAAAGTGGAAACGGAACAGAGGCAAAATATAGCCTAAAAAGTAGTGAAGCAGGAAAAAATATTCGTTTGGTCGTAAAGCCAACTACCACAGATAGCAAAGAACTTGCAGGAAAAAAACTTTCTATCAAAATCAAAGAAGGTTTGAAAATGGAAAAAGGCGACGGCACAGCACCAGCAATGTCGTATAAAACAGACATTCCAGACCCACAGACTTTTGAAATTACGCAAGTGAGTTCGTACAAGATGAATGGGAAAATGATAGTGAGAGTTCTGACCAATCAAAGCGTACAGCAAAACGAAGCTCAAATCAAAGACCTTATTTCTATTACACCACAGCTTCGTACAGAAATAGAAAAAACGGATGCAGGATTTTTAGTAAAAGCTAATTTTAAGGAGGAGACAAATTATCAGCTTACAATAAAAGAGAATTTGAAAGGAGTTTTTGGAACAAAACTCGCAGCCGAATATCAACACGTTTTGCTTTTTGGAGGAGCACAGCAAGAAATAAACTTTGTAGATGGTAAGGCTTCCTACTTAACTTCTAAAGGAGAGCGCAATATAGGCGTAAATATTTATGGATTTGATGAAGTGGAATTAGAAGTTTACAAAATTTATGAAAATAACCTTCAGCATTTTTTGAGAGAGGTAGTTGGTCTATACGATTACTCTGATATGGATAGCTATTTTTATGGTAATGACCAGCAAAATTATGGTGATTTGGTCTTGAGAAAAGATATGAAAATCACAGATTTCAAAAAGGCTGGCAGCAGTTATGCAATTGATATGCGTGAGGTGGTGGCGAGTGATAACCGTCCGTTTGAAGGAATTTATTATGTGGTAGTGCGTTCAAAAGACGACCGTTGGGTAAAAGACCGTCAAATTGTTTGTGTGTCTGATTTGGGTTTCATTGTTCGTAGAAGTGATGATGAGATTTTTGTCTTTACCAATTCTATTATGGATGCTACTCCAGAGGAAGGAACTCAAATGCGCCTTATCAGTACGAGTAACCAAACTATCCAAACTACAAGAACAGACGCTAACGGAGTAGCCAAATTTACAGGCTTAAATAAATTAGAAGAAAAATATAATTTCCGTCTCATCACAGCGCAGAAAGGAAACGATTTTAGCTACATTCATTTATCACAAAATGAAGTTTCGACCTACGGATTTGAAACTGACGGTATTTATCCAACTAGAGGAGGTTATCAATCTTTCATCTACCCAGAAAGAAATTTATATCGTCCAGATGAAAAAATTAGTTTTAAAGCCATTATTAGAAATTGGGATGATTGGAAAAGTGTAGGGCAAATTCCTGTAAAATGGAAAATATTGATGCCAAATGGTAGAAAGTTAGTTGAAAAACAAAATCGCCTTTCAGAAGAAGGAACATTTGCAGCTACCATTCCACTTCCAAATACGAGTGTAACAGGAAGCTATACGATTGAAGTTTATACGTCTAATGATGTTTTGCTTGCTTCAAGAAACATCAATGTAGAAGAGTTTATGCCACAGCGTATAAAAGTAGTTTCAGATGTTAATGAAAAATCTATAAAGAGTGGACAAGCCATAAATTTAGAAGCTACAGCTACAAATCTTTTCGGTCCTCCAGCAGCAGAGCGAAATTATGAAGTGCGAATGACCTACAACAAAAAGGCATTTCAAGCTAAAGATGCAAAATACAAGGATTACAATTTCTTCCTCAATATTGGCAACAATATGCCATCGTATGAAGAATACGAAAATACTGGAGAGACAGATTTACAAGGAAAAGTAAATGAAAGTGTCGAAATTCCAGAGTTTTTCAAAAATCTTGGCTTGATGCAAGGAACATTTTACACCACCGTTTTTGATGAGACAGGTCGTCCTGTGGGTTCACGCAAGAGTTTTGACATCATTACACAACCTTATTTCTTAGGAATAAAAGGATTAGATTATTATTGGATTGGATTAAATCAGCCTCTGAATTTTCCTTTAATTGCTTTGGATTATGAGGGAAAAGCCATTTCTGCAAAGGCAAAAGTACAAGTAATTCGCTATGATTGGCAGACAGTTTTGGAACGAGATTATAATGACCGTTATACGTATGTTTCTAAGTATAAGGAAATTGTAGAATATGATAAGCAGATGCAAATTAATCCTTCTGGAACTTCTATTACCTTCACACCAAAAATTTCTTCTCGTTATGAGGTGCGTGTTTTTCTTCCAGAAGCTGAAACCTACGTTTCTACCAATTTCTATGCGTATTATTATGGCTCAGTTTCCAATTCTTCTTTCAAAGTTGATAAAGCTGGACAGATTGATATTACTTTAAATAAAAAGAAATATAATGCTGGTGAAACGGCAAAAGTTCTTTTTAAAGCTCCTTTTTCTGGGCGAATGCTCGTTACATTGGAAAAAGACAATGTTATAGAACACAAATATGTTGATGTTCAGAATCGTTCGGCTTCGTTAGATATTCCTCTTACAGATGAGCATTTGCCAAATGTTTATGTAAGTGCAACACTTATTCGTCCACTTTCGAATACAGATGTTCCTCTTACAGTGGCTCACGGCTATATTCCTATTACAGTAGAAAATGAAAAGGAACACAAGATTGATTTAGAAATCACTGTTCCAGAACGTATTCGTTCGTCTCAAAAACAGAATATTATCGTCAAGACAGGCAGACCAATGGAAAATGTAGAAGTTACGATTGCAGCCGTTGATGAAGGGATTTTGCTTATCAAAAATTTCCAAACACCAGACCCATACAATTATTTCTTCCAAAAAAGAGCGTTAGGTGTAAAAGCATTTGATATGTATGAGCGTTTGTACCCAGAGTTTAAGGCAAACATTCAGAATTTTGGTGCAGGTGGTTATGATTTAGGCAACCGAACTAATCCGATGGCAAATAAGCGTGTAAAACCTGTGTCATTTTGGTCTGGAACATTAAAAACCAATTCAAAAGGCGAAGTAAATTACGAAATAGATGTACCACAGTTTTCAGGAGATTTGAGAATTATGGCAGTTGCCGTACAGGGAGCAAAATTTGGTTCGGCTACGGCAAATATGAAAGTAGCTGACCCTATTGTTATTTCGGCTGGTATTCCTCGTTTTTTAAGTCCGAAAGACAAAATTACGATGCCTGTAACGATGAGCAACACTACTGATAAAGTGGCACAAGCTACCGTTACATTAAAAACAAAAGGAGGAGTTTCTCCAGATGGAGCTACTTCTCAAACCGTTACGATTCAACCAAATAGCGAAGCAAAAGTAAATTTCAAAATCAATGCTATTGAAACTGTCGGAACGGCAAATATTGATGTAGAAGTGGCAGCTTTAGGTGAAAAGTTCAATCAAACAACAGATATTACCGTTCGTCCGTTTACTTCTCTTCTGAAAGAATCCGATGCAGGAAGTGTAGAAGGAGGAAAAAGCAAAACGCTTAGTTTCAAACACGATTATGTTCCGAGTTCTGCTAATGCAAAACTTGTTGTGAGCAAATCGCCAATGGTGCAGTTTGTCAAATCATTAGATTATTTGGTACGTTATCCGTATGGCTGTGTAGAACAAACTACTTCAAGTGCTTTCCCTCAACTCTATGTAAAAGATATTGCCGAATCTATTGGAAAATCACTTAGTTACAACCTCAATCCAGATGAGAATGTGCGTTTTGCGATTGGTAAACTTCAATCTATGCAGCTTTACGAAGGAGGATTAAGCTACTGGCAAGGTGGACATGAGCCAAGTTGGTGGGGAACTGTCTATGCTACGCATTTCTTAATGGAAGCCAAAAAGGCAGGTTATGAAGTAAGTGATGATGTATTGGAAAAAGCTCATGATTATTTGCTTGGTAAAATCAAAAACAAGCCAACCGAGCGTTTGTATTATTACAACATCAACGGACAACTAACCTCAAGACCGATTGCAGACAAGTCTATTTTCTACTCTATGTACATTTTGGCAATGGCTGGAAAACAAGACGTTTCGACAATGAATTACTATAAAGCCAATAAGCATTTATTAGCGATTGATTCTCGTTATTTACTCGCTGCGACGTATAAACTCTTAGGAGATAATGCAAGTTATAATGTCGTTTTACCTCCTGCATTTTCTGGGGAAAAATCAGAGCAGTCTTTAGGAGGAAATTTCTATTCTTATATTAGAGACCAAGCTATTTCCCTCAATGTTTTGATAGAGCAAGACCCAAAAAATCCACAAATCGGAATGCTTGCCAAACAGCTTTCAGAGCAGTACAGAGCAAAACGCTATCTCAATACACAAGAACACGCTTTTACATTTTTAGCGTTAGGAAAGCTTGCACGAAAGGCAAACCAAAGCAATATTACAGCACAAATTTCAGCAGGTGGTTCAAAACTTTCTGCTTACGAAAACGGTACAGTCGTTCTTACAAAAAATCAAGTGTTGGATAAGGAAATTACTATCCAAACGAGTGGAGAAGGCGATTTATATTATTTTTGGGAGAAAGAAGGAATAAGTTTGAAAGGCGAATATATCGAAGAAGATAAAAATATTCGTGTCCGTCGTACATATTTTGATAAGAATGGTAATGAGCTAGGAGATAAGATTAAACAAAATCAGCTTGTAGTGGTCAGAATAGAAGTAGTTTCTACGTCAGTAGATGTAATTGAAAATGTTGTGATTACTGATATGTTACCTGCTGGTTTGGAAATAGAAAATCCAAGATTAGGAGGAGGACAGCAGTTTGATTGGATAAAAGATGCTTCTTCGCCAGAACATTTTGACTTTAGAGATGACCGTGTGAATATCTTTACTGATGTGAGCAAGAAAAAGCCTCAATATTATTACTATCAGACAAGAGCCGTATCGAAAGGAAACTATAAAGTAGGCTTAGTAAGTGCTGATGCGATGTATGATGCTTCTTATCATTCCTATCACGGCGCAGGTAATTTGGTAGTGGAGTAATTGATAAAATGAACTATAAATGAAACCCTAAGAATCTGAAACAGTTCTTAGGGTTTTGTGTTAAATACATTGCATATAATAAATGTAGTTTTAAATAACGAGTATGTTTAATTAGAATACTGGATATAAGATAAAAAATTATTGGTGTCGTTACACTAAAAAAAACAATCCACAATACTTTTCCTTGTTCTACTACTTGCAGAACAGTAAATGTATATTGATGTCCAGTACTTTAATATTCAATACTAAAAAAGTCTTTTGTCACTTTTTTACGTTCAAAAGGCTGCTTTAAATGACAAAATTTGTCCGTATCATTAAAAAACTCAAATAAAAGGTAGAAGTACAAATAATGGCTGTATAAAAAGAGGCTGTCCAAAATGGACAGCCTCTTTATTTATTTATTTTACTATTTAGCTTTACTCTATAACAACAGTGCGTGAATAAGAAGCACCATTTTGGTTGAATCTAATGAGGT
>NZ_JAHDIG010000019.1 GCF_020630935.1 Bernardetia sp. | reverse complement strand
GAATACCAAAATCACAAATACAAAAACAAGGCTTATGAGTAGCGTATAAATTAGAGTTACCATAGGTCATTTTGTTGCTTTTTGTATTCTACATCTACTGCTGTGTGTAAAAATTCAATGTGTTTTTCATCTTCATATTTTTGGTTCTCAAGATGATAGTTCTTGCGTTCTAGTTCCTTATTTTTTTCTTCTAATTCCTTGCATATCTTTCTCTCTGCTTTAAACATCCTAAAGCCAATACCAATTCCGATTGAAACTCCAACCATATAGTATAAAAGCAATACTAAAAAATTTAAAAAGTCTTCCATACAATCAGTTGTTTTATCGTTCTGAATGCTTAGGGCATTCCTTCTTTAAACATTTCTATCTGAATACCCTTTAGGGCATCTTTTGCAAGACAACAAGCATCTATCAATGTTTGTACTTCTACTTCTGATAGCTTCAAATAAGGTTCTGGTTCTTCTACTTTTCTTGCTTTCCTACACTCAATTTTATGACTTATAAGAACCTTCAAGGCACGATTCATCGTTACTATTTTGGCTTGTCGTTCTTGTATTGTCATTTGGTAGGGCATTCGTTGTGTAGCCATATCGGTAGTGATTTATGCAACTAGATTAGAAAGGACATCGTGCGTCCCACCAGTCGTCGAATTTTTCGCCAAAAGCAGAGTGCATAATGACCTTAAAAGTGAAAATAAGAGTAGCTATTGTTGCTCCAATACCTCCAATCCAACACAAAGCTAAGGTCAAGTAATAGGCGATGTTTTCAAACATAATATAGTTGTGGTTTACTTTTAACTCTCTTGGTTCAGAAGAGAATAGTCCCCACTACTCTCTTCTAATTTACCCAAGAAATATCTAAGTGATATTTGAACTAGGTAGGAGATTCGAACTCCTGTTTCTGGCTGCTTAATTAGGATTTTTCTTGTGTCCCAAATTGAAGGCTGACACCAACGTACTACCACTATACTAACCTAGCTGACGATTTAGCGTAATACTCCTTTCTTACAGAGGACAAAGGAAATCCTCATACTACGTTCAATCGTTTTCCTTAAAGAAGACAAAAACAGTATTGATGCCTTCTAAGACGTTACAAATACTTAATTCAAAAATTCATTTCTAAATTTTGCCTTCTAACTTAGCCTTGTAATATTCATTTTCAATTTTTAGGCGATTGATAAGGTCAGCTTGTAAATCAATTTCAGTTCTGTGTCTTACTCTAGTTTTTTCGTACCTATCAAAGTCGTTATGATACTTTTCTTCAAAATCTTTCAGTTGTTTTTCAAGGTCTGCTACTTTGCGATAAGCAAAACGACTAATATCCAGTTCCTTATTTAGAGATTGAATTTTCTCATGGGATTTTTCAAGGTCTTTTTTTAGTTCCTTTACTTGTTCTTCTTTTTGAGTTGCTGTATAAGTCATAATTTTGAGTTTTTAGTTGGGTTGTGAAATAATTGTTTTTTTGAAAGAGAGGATTATGAGTTTTTTACTTTTAGTCTTTTGTTAGGAATTTCACTCCTAAGTTTTTCATAATGTAAATAGCTCTCCATATCTCCATCTTTTAAAGCCTTCGCCATTTGCTTAGAAAGACTATCGTACTCACATTGAAGCTCGTACATTTTCGCTTTCTGTTCCATTGTCAAGTTGTGGTACTTTTTGTTCATATTTATCTGATAGTTTTTTACTTCGCATAAATTCAAAAAATTCCTCACGGTACTCAACAGCTAGTTGCATAGACCACTCAAAAAAATAAGTCTGACTAGCTATATGCTCCTTTGATAATACACTTGTAAAATCATTTTTTAGGTCTGCATTAACTTTTGCATTGATGGTCGCTATTTTAAAATTTTGAGTTTGTTCCATTGATTAGTAAACTTTTTTCATTACTTATGCGTAACTTTACGTAAATGTCATTATCTATAATGCAAATATGTAAAATATTTTCTTTCAAAACAAAAACATTTCGCTCATATTTGAGCTATTAAATAAAAATATTTTTCAAATAACTGTAAATCAATAAGTTATGATAGGAAAAAAAATGAAAAAAATTATAGAGCAATCAGACTATGGACAATCTGAAATAGCAGGATTACTCAAAATAAGTGTACCTACATTGCGTAGAATATACGGTAGAGATAGTGTAGATTTAGACATCTTACTAAGATTCTGTAAAATTTTCGACTTAAAGCCTTCGTATTTTGCAAAGGAACTGGACGGGTTAGACACTTCCATTACAAAAGAAGTTTCTGATGAAAAAGAAATTAGCTGGAAAGAAAAATATTTTCAATCCCAAAAAGAAGTTTTGTCGCTCAAAAGTGAGCTAAAAGAAGTCAGAGATAGATTAGATAAAATTACAGAAGCTCTAGCTCAAAAATTTCTAGGTGTAGATTTTAGTAATAGTAATTTGGGAAAGGCTAAGGCAAGTAGTTATTATAATGTAGCGACACTATCGGAAGAAAGAGAAATAAAATTATCAGAAGCTCTGACATTTTTATCTCAACTTTAGATAGTATCACTACTTGCCCAAAAAGCATTTTTTGATAAAAGGTTACTATATAGTTTACACTTTATTCAAAAAATGCTTGTTTGCTACAAAAAACAGTGCTTTTTATATCCCACTTTCATTACGGACAGGCACATAGGTGAGGTGTCTGTCCATTTTTTTAACTTACTTTTTTGTTGAAAAAACCTTAATTTTATGTGGAAGTGTCTGTTTCATCCCACTGAGAAATACCAAAACATTTTCTCCACCAGTTCAGTACTTTATGACGCTCAAAACTTACAAATCTATTGATTTTGGTTTCATTTTTTTCTGTACTAAAAAGTAAATCTCTGAAGTAAGCTGTTGCCTTTTCATTTAAGAGAGCCTCCTCGTATATTTCATCAATATCACGATACTTTAGTCCACTCAGAAAATTATTTAATGGTTCTCCTACTTTAGGAAGTATATCAACAAATTTTTCAAGTGTTTTATGGTTATTTTTGCTATCTAGTTTTGGTAATTCTTCAACAATATTTAAAGTCCAACCTAGTGTGAGAGCAGCTTCTATCCTCCAAGATAAATCCATCAGTAACTCTTTTTCATCATATGAGCTAGTAAAAAACGTTTTTTCTTCTGGTGATACTTTTTGCCAAATGTTCTCATTTTTCAACCACGAAACCACAATAATTTTATCTACCCCATCAGTAATACAAAATATAGCATAGAAAATAATCATTCTACAAGCAGCGTCATAGGGTAGTTGAAATTCCTCTTTTGAGTAATCTAAGTCCTCTAGGTATTTAATTCTGTAATTTCGAATACCATATTCTATAAGACGTGATTCTAAACTTTTTTTCTTTACTCTCAGATACGTATTTCCTTGTATTTCAATTTCTTCTAAGTCTTCTTTTGTTTTGTACCAATCTTTATGAGCAGAAATACTTCCACAACCCATACATCTAGTTTCTTCCCACACTCTTTTACATTTTGGACATTTTCCTTTTGTATCAAAAGTATTCCAACTTTTTCCACAAGTACATCTCCAATGGTCTTTTTTATGAGGTTGCCATTCACAAACAGGACATTGAATCGTAATTCCGTCATCAAAATATTTATTCTTTTTTCTCCAAAATAGCATATTACTCCTTTAAAATTTAATTTTTTGATTAAGAATTATATCGTTTTAGGTCATACAAGATAAGAAATTGAAATCAACAATCTAGTTATTAATGGCTTACTTTACCTTCTTCAAGAAAAAAAAATAACCCAAAAGAAAAAATATAAAGTGGCTGATTATAGAAATCAAAATCCATAGGAAATTAGGTTCTTGCATAGCTTTGTATGTCCAGTAAAATGGAAAAATACTAAAGATGTGTTTCCAAGAAGAATCTACCAAGAAAGCCAACACTGGCAATACAGTGAAAAAATTAGTGCCTTTTATAAACGTAATGCCTTCAATTTTGTCATTGGCAAAAGTTACTAGAAAAAGTAAAACTACTACAGCCGTTTGAGAACAAAACAGACTATACAACAACTTCTCCACTAAAGAATAATCATTGATATCTAATGCCACAAAACTCAAAAAAGCAAAGCAAAATGCCCAAAAACCAGCTAAAAGCAGACGATATGATATAAACCAAATCATAGAAAAAGGCATCACACGAATTACAGTAAAGACATTTTCATCTTTTTCATCTAACATCACAAATGAAATGATGTAGCCTCCTAACATTCCAGAAGTAGTCGCCAAAACAGCTAAAGCAAGTCCATAATAATCTGGAAATTGTGGCAAAAGTTTATTGAGAGAAGGCAATCCAGCTTTCAGTCCAAAAATGAGCATAAATGGAAAGAAAAGCATCATAAGAAGTGTCTTGTCTCTCAAGATATTTCTTATGTCATTTTTGAATAAGTGAAGAAATGTGGTGGCTTTCATAGTTTTATTTTTTCCTCGTTGACGGTCTTGACCTCAACGACGGCTGAACTTGGTTAATTTTGAATCAAATAATCATCATAAAATTTTAGAGCAAGGAAGTAAAACCCTATCGTACTAAGTGGCAGATAAACCAGTACGTAAATCCATTGCCAAAGTAGAATCGGCTCAAAAGCAGCTTCAAATAAAAGTAAACAGGCTTGGAATGGAAAAATATAGAGTAACAATGAATCTGTAAACTCAAAAAAATTGAGTAGAGGCAGCATCAAAGGCGAAATTAGAAAAGGAAATGTAAAAATATATTGATTGACTGTCTGGATGCGAGAAACCCCAATAAAACCAATCAGTAAAAACTGTGTAGAAGAAAGCAAAACAGCCACAGACAACACCAAAAGATTGAAATCTTTTTGACTAGTAAATGCCATTATAAGACTTGCTACAAGTGCAATTCCTGTCAGCGAGATAATTTTGGCAAATAAATATTCTGATTTTTTGATGGGGGTAACTACCACAGCTTCAATCGTTTTTGAACCTTTTTCAAACAAAATCAAAACACCGATAAACAAAAAACCAAGCATTGTAGGGTCTGTACTGATAAGCAAAATGATAAATTTCGTTGGTAGCTCACCAAAATAGGTAAAAGCCAAACTATAAATCAGCGTAATTACAGCTACAATCGTAATAATGTGTTGGCGAGCTTGTAAGGTAAGTTCCCAAAGGGTTAGTTTTAATATCTTCTTCATAATCTTAAATCAATTTTTTTCCTGTTACTTCAATAAAAATATCTTCTAATGTAGCTTCCTGTGAGTGTATAGACTGAATGTAGTTCTGATTAATTAGCTTTAAAAAGTCTTCATTTTGTCCTAAGTTTTCCAAATCAAATAACTTACTTTCTCGCCTTTCTTGATGAGAATATTCTATTTTGAGGGTACGTTTTCCGTATTTTTCCTTTAAGTTTTTAGGAGAATCTATCAAAGGAATTTTTCCATCTACCATAAATGCCACTCTATCACAGAGCTGTTCGGCGTCGTTCATATGATGAGTGGTTAGGATAATGGTTTTTCCTTCTTTTTGAAGATTACGGATAATGTCTTTAATAATTTTTCCATTGGCTGGGTCTAGTCCAGAAGTTGGCTCATCTAAAAACAAAATTTCTGGATTATGGATAAGCGCACGCACAAAATTCAGTCTCATTTTCATTCCCTTCGAAAAGTCTTGTACTTTCTTTTTAGCATCTTTTGCTAGCCCAACGCTTTCCAAAAGTTGCATCAGTTTTTCATTTAGGTTTTTCTTTTCTAGCTCATAAAAAGAAGCGAAAAACTGTAAATTTTCTAATGCAGAGAGTTTAGAATAGTGATTGGGAAGCTCAAAGCCTACTCCAATTTTATTATAAAAATCATTTTTCCACTCTCGTAATTCTTTTTCAGAAGTTCCATTTTTCACGAAAACTTCTCCTTCATAATTTTTTAAGAGCTTAGTCAAGATTTTTTGAGTTGTACTTTTTCCTGCACCACTTGGTCCAAGAAAACCAAAAATTTCGCCGTCCTTTACCTCAAAACTAACTTCCTTTACCGTCGGAGTTTCAGTTTTTGGATAAGAATAAATAAGATTTTGAACGCTAATCATAATTTGTGTAAATTTAAAAACCGAACGGTTGGTAGGTTAATATATACAGTAATCTGTAGGGTAAAGTCTTGCCTTTAACGCTGAAATAAACATCTTCAAAGGCGAGCCATTGAACTACTAAACCTTAATTAATTGATGAAATTGCTGAATAAGCTGATGAACTTCTGTATATTTTTCTACATTCCAGTCTGACAAAATCAAGACGTGAAACTTAAAGCCATCTAGCATAAAATAAAAATGTTTGGCAAGTAAACTCGCCTCTACATCTGTACGAACTTCACCCTTTTTCTGTGCTGTTTCTATTATTTTTTGATAAGTTGCTAACTCTGCATCTAAAAGCCTTAATGAACGCTGTTTGTGATGCTCAAAAAGCTTCATTGCTTCCAAAATAATATTCATGTAATTGGCAGTAAAGTCAAGCTCTAGTCGCTGCATTACTTTCAATACCTCTCCATTTTTATTGTCAATATATGCCTGTACATTTTCCAAGAAGTTTTTTTCCTCTGACGGTTCAAACTTCACGACAGGCGAAGCAATCTCAAAAAAATATTTTTCGATAGTTGCATCAAAGAGTTCTTCTTTTCCTTTAAAATAATGATAAAACGCTCCCTTAGAAACTTTAGAAGCCTTCACCAATTCGTTTAGTGTTGCTTTTTCGTAACCTTTTTCTAAGAAAACACGGAACGAACTTATCAGAATATTGTCTTTTGTCGGATTGTCTGCCATAAATTTTTATAATGCTATCGTCAGTAGAACCACCGACAATGTTTTATTGAAAATTCAATTAGAAGAAATTATTTTGATTTCAAAAAGTACCAAACTCAAAATTATGATAATCTCAAAGGTAAAATAGGCAATCCCTAAAACTGTTAGAGTGTCATAATGTGTCATCAATAAAAATGACATCACTACGCAATACAAAATATTGCCAGCAATGATAACTTTTAAAAAAGATTGCCATTTTCTTTTAGGTTTTCCTGTCTCATCAAATAGAAAAAAAGAACAAGACAAAGAATAAACGGCATAAAAAATAACTACACTCGCCAAAATAAACAGAATATTTTTAGGCATTCCGAAATATTCTTGTAGCAAAAAGCCAATTCCAAATAGAGAAAGCGATGTAACTAACGCACCTGCACCATCCATTAAGAAAATGACTTTTGGATTTGACCTGACTTTTTCTACTGCCGTTTGAAGTTTCATTTTGTTTTTATTTTCTCACTCTAAAGAGTGAGCTATATTTATAAACCGACTGTTTGGTATGTATTACGTGAATATAAATAAAATTGTTTTGATTTTCCTTATTTTCTATGGAATTTTAATTTTTTTACCTAAAAATTTGGGTTCTTTTCCTGTCAGATAGTCTATGAAAACTTTCACACGAGCAAGCTTTTCTCTAATTTTCGTTTTGAGACCATAGCGTCCACTCACATCTTTTGCATTAAAACCAATTACTTCCATTCCTTCCAAGTGAGCTAAATAAATAGCTCTTTCATTATGAAACTTTTGAGAAATAACCATAAATGTACTCTGTCCAAAAATTTCTCTTGCTCTTACAACAGAATCTAGGGTTCGGAAGCCAGCAAAATCCATGAAAATCTTATTTTCTGGAATCCCTCTGTCTACCAAGTCGTTTTTCATGTCTTCTGGTTCGTTGTAATCCTTTCGGCTGTTGTCGCCACTAACAATAATGTACTCTATCTTCCCAGTATTATAGAGCCTAGTAGCAGCTTCAATTCTGTATTTGTAGTACAGATTTTTATTTCCGTTAGGGAGAGTTTTTATTGTACCCAAAAGCAGTCCTACTTTTCTTTTTGGAACTTCATTTATATCATAATATAGGCTCTCCTTCGTTGTTGATTTAATGAGGTATTCAGCTATGGAAATACTACCTGCTGCTCCAGTTATCAAAACTAAAAGAAGAATCATTAATTTTTTGAGGTATTTCATTGAGTTTTGCTTTTAAAAAATTATTATAAATTTACCACCTATGTATCTAATTAAAAAACTTGTATTGTTATTGCTATTCGCTCTTCCTGCTCACAATGTTTTTTCATGTTTGGGGGCAGAACAATTAAAAACTTTTCCTATTGGAATTTATGAAGGAAATATAATTACTATAGATATAGAAATCCTAAGAACAGAATCTAATACTTTACGCAACGCAAACATACCAGATGATGCATATTATATGGCTTGGGTATTACAAAGCCACATTTCTATCTACGATTTAGAACAAAATTTAATCTCTACAAAACGACAAGACTCTGTTGTTATTTTTAGACCTACATATATAGATAAAGTTACTGAACTTTATAAAAAAAGTAGAAGGAAAGTTTTGAGGAAGTATAGAAAAATAGAGTTATTACAACCTAAAAACTTAACTTTTTATAGTTTAGGCTATTTTGAAGAAGATTCTACAGCATTTCCAAAGAAAAGAAATATTAATGTTTTATATGACAGTCTAACAAAAGAATATTCTGCTTTTCATCAACAAAAAAAATATTCTTTACCACTATTAACAGATAGTACACATTACTTTATTCCAGACGATTTGGACGAGTATAGGAATACACATCTATATCCAGGAGGAATTAGTTCAATGAGTACTTATACAAGTAAAAATTACGAACTCATAATAATTCACTTGCAAGGAGGTATGGGAATGGGAATATCGATGTTTGAAAATAGAAAAAAATATGAAGAAGCATTTTCAAAACCTAAAAACTCTGCTCCTATTTATGAAGAGGTTCTATTTCCACATGCCTTTGGAGTAGATGTATTTTTAGCTAAGAAAAAATGATACAAAAAATAAAGACACTTTACTTACTATAAATAAAGTGTCTTCTTATTTCTCACACTAAAGTATGAGCTACTTAAATACAAATTAGTCTTTCAAAATATGTCTTGAAATAACAATTTTCTGAATTTCAGAAGTTCCTTCATAAATTTCTGTGATTTTGGCATCACGAAGCATACGCTCTACGTGGAACTCTTTTACGTAACCATAACCACCGTGAATCTGAATGGCATCAGAAGTTACTTCCATCGCAATTTTAGAAGCATAGAGTTTTGCCATAGCTCCAGAAAGAGAGTAATCTCCACCAGCGTCTTTAATTTGAGCAGCTTTCAAGCAAAGTAAACGAGCAGCCTCTACTTTTGTAGCCATATCAGCCAATTTGAAAGCGATAGCTTGGTGTTTATGAATTTCTTTACCAAATGTTTTACGCTCTTTTGAATATTTGATAGCCAATTCTAAAGCTCCAGAAGCAATACCTAAGGCTTGAGAAGCAATACCGATACGTCCACCATTTAAAGTCGACATAGCAATATTAAAACCTTGTCCGTCTGCACCTAAACGATTTTCTTTAGGCACTTTCACGTCTGTAAACATAAGTGAGTGTGTGTCTGAACCACGAATACCCATTTTGTCTTCTTTCTTACCTACTACAAAACCATCCATTCCACGCTCTACAATGATACAGTTGATGCCTTTGTGTTTTTTCTCTACATCAGTTTGTGCCATTATTAGATAGATAGAAGCACTTTTTCCGTTCGTAATCCAGTTTTTTGTTCCGTTTAGAAGATAGTGGTCGCCTTTGTCTTCTGCTGTTGTGCGCTGTGAAGTCGCATCACTACCAGCTTCTGGTTCAGAAAGACAGAATGCACCAATTTTTTCGCCTGATGCAAGTGGTTTTAAGAATTTTTGTTTTTGCTCTTCTGTTCCATATTTTTCTATCGCCCAACAAACAAGTGAGTTGTTTACTGACATACAAACAGAAACTGAAGCATCTACTTTAGAAATTTCTTCCATTGCCAAAACGTAAGAAACTGTATCCATTCCACTTCCTCCATATTCTGGGCTAGTCATCATTCCCATAAAGCCAAGCTCACCCATTTGTTTGATTTGCTCTGCTGGAAACTCTTGCTTGTTATCTCTTTCTATTACACCTTCCCAAAGTTGAGACTGTGCGAAATCTCTTGCTGCCTTTTGTACTTCTGCTTGCTCTTCTGTGAGTTGGAAACCCAAAACTTGTGGAGTATCTGCTACTAATGCCATATATTTTTATTATGTTAAACCATTTGTCGGAGCACAAATGATGTGTGATGTTTTATTTTAAAATCAGACAAAAATACAAATTTTCAATCAGATTTGAAAGTTGTTAAGTCCTTATTTTTAAGCCTTTTGTAAATGATTTTTATTTACTGCTTAGAGAAGTTTATAGTAAGATTTACTGTAAGCGTGATAGGAAATGCAAATCCTGTAATTTGCTCGGCTATCTCTGCTGGAATCGTAACATTTGTACTGTTCTGAATAGCAAGCTGTGTATCTGTAAGTGAAGTTACTTCAAAAGTTTGTAGGCTTGCAAGTGTTTCTGCATCTATAAAATCTGTGAGTTCGCCTTCTACTAAACCAGTGAAAGTAAGTGTGCTGCCATTTTCTGAAAGTGTCCAGTTACCTTGTTGCTGATTATCTCCTTCTCCAACTACAAACGTTCCGTCTGTATTAAATATAATGGTTTGTCCTTCTATACCTTGTGTTGGGTCAAAATCATTTGTCAGACTGTCTGGCAATGTTCCTAGTGGAGTAAGTATTTCTGTATCAGAACTGGTTACTACCCACGTTTTGTTTTCTAGTTGTTCTTTTGGTGTTGGCTCTTCATCTTCTTTTTTACACCCAGAAAAGACTACTAGAGATAAGATAAAAACTAAAAATAGATTTATATTTTTCATTTGATTAAAATTTGATATTGAATAATTATTTTTTGTCTGCTGTTGCTCCAAATTCATAAGAAATAGCTGTTTTGTCTAATTTAAGACGCACTCCTTTATCTACTTCTACAGTAACAGTTGTTTCGCTTACATCAACAATTTTTCCGTGTATGCCTCCTGTCGTAACAATTTTCATTTCTCTCTTTAAAGATTCCAAAAATGATTTTTGTTTTTTACGCTGTTGCTGTTGTGGGCGAAGTAAGAAAAAATAAAATACAGCGACCATTCCAACAATCATCAGAATATTTGCCATTCCTGTACCATCCATTGCTTGTAATAACATACGTTTTGTTTTGTTTAGTGAATTAAGAGACAATTATGAAATAAAAATTACGCATTACGAAATCATAATTAACTATCAATTATTTATGAGGTGTAATAAAAGCAATATCAATTCACTTGTATTCTTTAATGTATTAGTTGTTGAGGCAAAATTACTAAAAAAAACAGTCATTCAGTTTTTTTTACTACAAGGTTTATCTTTTAGCTTCATTTTGGCTGATTTAGCTCATTTTCTTTTATCTGAAAAATAGAGGGTTTTGTCTTAAAGACAGTTTGTGTTTATCGAAAACGAAGCCTATTTGGTGTTTTGGCAAGATTTCTTGCGTGGATTTTGAATAGTATCTAGCAATTCTGAACAAGAACAAATTCATAAATTTTTTAATACAGAAGACAAAGATATTTATATACCAAGCACAACCAGCTACAAGATTTTTCAATTATGATGAACTATATTCTCTACAAATCGGAAGAACTTTTCTACCAGCTATTTTCAAATAGTAGTCGTTATCGTAAGACAGCCGAAGCTATGAATGCTGCTGACTATTATGAGTTGCAAGCTGTATTAGAATCGCACTTAGAAAGAGGGTATGGGTATGCAGAGTTTCAAAATTGGAACGATGCTATCAGAGAATTTGAAAAAGTAATTGCCATTCATCCTAACCATACAGAAGCTCTTTTTGGCTTGGCTGTTTCATACTATAATCGTTGGCTGGATTATGGCAAAGCAAAAGACAAATATCGTGCAGCAGGATTGGCTCGTCGTTGTGTGGACAATCAGCCACAACATTATAAGGCAATGCAGCTTTTAAGTCAGATTTATAAAGGAGCAGCTTTAGAAGAAGCAATGAGAACACGCTCTTGGCATACCAATATTATGATGGGACTTGTAGGCGTAATGTTTCTTTCTGGAAGTTATTTGGGATATAGTTATTTAGAACAAGAAAATAATGTACTGAGGTTTGAAGAGCCTCTAACGCTTACTGATATAAGTAACAGCACAGCAAATTTAGCTTTTGACAACAACGACTCGCCGATGCAAGCAGAAGGCTCGTTGCAGTCTATAACAATTTTGGAAGACGAAGGACTACATTTGCCTGTAGAGTGGATTATCAATCCTAAGTTTGAGGGTTTGAAACTAGAAGTAGAACAATCAAAATTCAAGAATTTTAATGGAGCTTATTCTTACAACTTATTAGCAGATTTATATGTAGCAAGTGGAGCAATCTCCAATTTAAAATTAAAAATTGAACTGTTAGACAGAGACGGACACGCCATAGCACAAGACGTAGTACAGGCAGTAGAAGCCTTTGACCCTGTGGCTAGAAAAGGTGAATCTATTCCGTTTCGTTATTTGGAATATAGAGAAGAATTTGTTGAAAATGCAGCTTTGGTAAGAGTAAGAGTAGAAAAAGTAGAGTATGGAGAAAATACGACTATCAATACTGTTCCTGTAAACTTAGAATGGAATGATATGAGTGATTTTAATCCAAATATTTTACTTGCTGAACGTGTTAGCAATTTGCAAAATGTTGAAGAGAATGGAAAAGTTGGGGCATTCCATCACGTAGAATGGGAAATCCAAAATGCTACGGAAAAAGGACATATAGAACTTTTACAAGCTGAAATCAACTGGTTAGGACATCAAGGACAAGTTTTGGATAGTAGAACAACTTATTTTATAAACTCATCTGAGCCAACACTCAAAGCCAACCAAATTCGTAGTATCGGAAGAGCATACCGTTTGGAAGGCATCAAGAAAGAAGATATTGCTCGTTATTCGGTAACGATAAAAGAAATTGAAGACTAATAAGAACTTTAAGATTAAGGATAGGATAGGATTGAAAAAAGCGTAGGAATTTTTCCTACGCTTTTTTTGTGTTTTAATGTTTTTATAAAAAAGCAAACTATGCCATTTCTACTTCAAAAATTTCGTATTCGTAATATTCCATAATCAGATTGGCAAGAAGTTTTTTACAAGCCAGTTCTACTTTTTGTTCGGCTTCTGCTTTGTTTTCAGCTTCTACTTCCAACTGAATATGCTTTCCTATTCTGACGTCATGAACCTGAGTTACTCCCAAGTTGTCTAAGCCTAATTTTACAGCTTTTCCTTGTGGATCTAAAATTTCTTTGAGTGGCATTACGTCAATTTCTGCTCTGAATTTCATAGTGTATGTAATTTTGAGTATTGATATTTCTGAAATAATAACAAATATACGGACTAAGTCTGTAATCTCTTTCTTTATTTTACGTAGAAATACGAATCTATCAGTTATCATCTAAAAATAAATAGATTGAAAATTAACTTTTGTTAAGATTATCGGGTTTATTTATACTCTATAAATAAAAAATATTTTTACTTTTAAATTGCTGATAATCAGATGTTTATATAGTTTTTAAAAAAATATTCTGTTTTTTTTTGAAAAATCCTGTAATGATTAGGTGTTTTTTGACATTAAGTAGTATAAGGGGATATATTTAAGTCCTTCGTTTGGTAAAACTTCATTTTAAATCCAAACAGGCAGTAGGTCAGAGAACATTTCTTTTTTAAAAGATTGAGGAAAATTTTAAGGGGACGAGTACTCAAAGAAAATTAAAGGAAGTATATAGTAGGGTCTTGGGGAATATTCTATCTATGTATTAAAAATCTCTGACCTCCTTAATTTGAAAATATCTATTCATAATAGATAAAAACGGTAGTATTACAAAATTACTAAGGGAATCAAAACCACAGCTCTTCATCTGAAGAGTGTGGTTTTTTTTATGCCCTCAAAATTAGCCTACTATCATTTTGTGATACTTTACCAAAATAAATAGAACAAAAATACCTATAAAAATCCACAGACTAGGTTCAGACGAACGTCTTGTATCTGTCAAATCTAAAAAGCGTTTTCCATTCAAAACTTCTTCCTGCTTTTTCAAAAGTGCTTTTCGTTGTGATTCGGTTTCCAAGACCATAAATGTCGTAACTGGTGTGAGCAAACGAGCTGTAAAACTCTTCTGGACTTGCTCTAGCCAGCGTTTATCAGATTGTGTAGGGTAAAGAGCCATTGTTTCATTGAGATTTTGAAGTGAAAGAGCTTGCTCATATTTGTTTAGCTTCTCAAAACTTTCTAAATCTGCGCTTGTAATCTCTTCTGTTTTTTCAAAATCTTTTAGAGGAAGAAGTGTTCCGTTTTGAGTAGAAATGGGTAAGAAATACGTTTCATTGTTTTTTTCAACTTGCCTAATCTGCTGTAAAGAAATTTTATCTACTGGTTCACCAAGCATTTTAAAATATTCGAAGTTCTGTGCCATGAGGCGATTATTAGAAGCTAATTCATAAAAATCAAAGCCTTCTGGAACATAGTTTCTCCATTCGTGGAGCGAACCTGCCCAAACGCCATCTTCTAGTTCATCACTTACCACTACAATGATGGGCTGTGAAGCAGATTCAGCACTCAAGTTTCTCAAATAACTCTCTAACCAAATCGTCTTGACAACCTTTTCTAAGAAAAAACCACCTTTATTATTCTGTTTTAAATATTCTTCTTTCCAGTTATTTTTATCTAGTTCATTTACTTCAAAATCTACACTTGTAAATCTTGTTTGCAGAGTTGCTGCGTCTCCTTTGGGTAATGGATTTTCTGCTAAGAATTTTTCTATCCGTTCAATATACTTTTCTTTGCCTATTCCTCCGTATTTTGAATTGTCTAAGATGAAATGATAATATGGCTTTCTTGTGATTTTCTTTGCACTTTGAAGCTCACTAGCAGAAATATAGTTTGAATTTGATGTTGTTTTATAATCTAAGTCATTTTTTTCTGATTGAACATTTACACCAATTCCTTCTGTATCTGTAATCAAAACTCTATCACTCAAATCCTCTTTGTTTCCTAAAAAGACAGTTGTAGAATCATCAATTTTGAGTTCAAAAGGTTCTGCATGGAGAATTTCGAAGCCTGTCTTTCTATACTCGTCTCTGACAAACGGAAAGACACGAAAACCAATTTTTCCCTTGTCGTTGTAGTACATAATTCCAGGGTCTCTGCGTGCGCTCACAATTTGGCGATAGACCCAAAGAGCCGTTTTCTTTTCTGCCAAAAGTGCTTCTACTTTTTCTTCTCCGACATACAAATAATAATTGCTAATAAATGCTCCTTGTGGTAAATCGAAGAAAGTAGCATATTCTCGCTGTCCGAAACCATTTTTTTCATTGTGTAAAACTACATCTATTTGACTAACCCAAGCGTTTTGTTTCTCATCGAAATAAGAAGTTATGGCAGTAGAATCTATTTTTACTGATTCGTCTCCTCTTCCTGTTTGTAAATCTCTGTTTTGGTCTGTAAACCATCGCCATGTGTTTTTCGGTTTTGGCATATCTTCCCCTACAAATACGTTGTTCAAAAGATTGATTTTTGATTCTGAAAGTGTCATATTATCCAACACTATCCACTTATAAAAACTATCTAAAAGTGGTACACCATCGTTTCCAACGGCAAACCAGTTTCTATCTCTTCTAACTTTGAAGTTTTCTATATGACTTAATGTATTGGCAATAGAATTAGGATTTGGTACACTTTTGCTTTCATCATAATCAGAAGCGTAAAGGTAGTCTAAGCCTTTGTGTAGCTGAATTTTATCGTAATATGTGCTGATAGAAAAGGCGATGGGAATACATAAAGCAGCAATCAAAAAACTAGAAATAAGTGTAAAACTAGAATAGCGTTTTAATAAATACTGATAATCTTGATACAACTGTTGGGCATGAATCAGAAACAAAACAAGTGGTGTGAGCATCAAAAGACCAAAGCCAATAATAACCATAATCACAGAAAGAGGCGTAAACGGCATAAAAACCACCATAAAATATACTGTGTAAGGGAAAACAAAGGCTTTTAGAACAAAATGAACAAGACGAGTTTTGTAAGATTTGAATGTAGAGGAAGGCAAAATCAAGACAATAGCAGCCAAAATAGCTAATCCAAAGAACCAGTAGCTTTGAAAATTCCCCAAAGGATTATCCATTTCTTTGGACAAATAAAGCCCTAGAAGGGGACAAACTCCAATAAAAAAAACTTCTAAAAATCTACGAAGATGAGGGAATTTTTTGCGTTCATAGACCAAATACACCACTCTAAAAAGCCAAAACAATGCAGCAATAATAATAGCCGACATCAGAATCGTCATGGCAAACTCTGTAAACTTATACGAAAAAGCTCTATTTAAAACTGGAACAAGCAATGTAATAGAAAGATAAATACTTAGAGGAATCGCAATAACAGCCCAAAGATGGTATTTTGCTTTTTGTTCTCGGTCAGTAAAATAAACTACTCCTACCACGATAGCGTGCAGCATAGCAGGAAAAACAAACATTCCCATAAAACTCTGTACATCTGTAACGCCTTGAATCCAAGTAGGGACAGAACGAGGAACTAAATCTTTAGACTGCAAATAATAGGAAAGAAGTAGAAACAAATAAATGGCTACTGTTGCAACCGACCAAGTTCCATTGACAGGTTTTGAGTGGTAGGTTGAATAGGTGGCATAGGCTGCTTGAGTAATGATAATTCCTAGAAAGCTGAAACCATAGAGATACCACATATTTACTGTATTTTCATCTAGTTCCATTCCAAAAACTTGAAACGCATTGTAGTAGATAATGAAAAGAGTAAGCTGTGGCAGAACAGTAGAAAAGAATATCCAACGAGGGTGCAAAAATGGATTCATAAGGCAATGGATAATGTAGAATTGAAAATTGACAATTCATACTATAGATAATTTATGATTTGATATTTTGAAGGCAGTAAGTAGTAGTTTACTGTTTTTGATAAAACGAAATATTCAAAGTCAATAATTTTTCATTAGTAATTTTAAACTTTTCATTTTAGGACTTTCACAAGTAACTTTTTTAAGTAGTTGATTAGTACAATTTAGTTTATAAAAACTATTGTCAAGGTCTGTTTTTTTCTTCGAAAAGACCCTTGACAAAGTTAAAATTCAACTTTTTATAAAATTGCACTAGCTTTTGAAAATAACAAAATTATACCAGCTAACTACTTAATAGAAGAATATTTATTATGTCGGTCTGCCCTACGGGACTGACCTTATTTTCATACTTAGGTCAGCCCGAAAGGGCAGTACCGAAGGAGTAACAAAATAAAACTTGGTAAGCAATCGATTTTGCAAAAGTTCTACATTTACTCAAAATACTAATTTTCTTTCTCTTTTGATGCAGAAAATAAGCAAATTGCATAAATTTTTATTCTAACAAATACTCATACTTTGGCAAAATTCCATTCAGAATTATGTTGTCATTGTCCAAATGAAGTCCATCTATTTTATCTGGTCTGACATATTTACAGAGATAATCTACTTCATTATTTCTCTCCACTCTATAAATTAGCCCTTCAATTTTTTCGTTTTCCAATGCTCCGTGATATGATTTGTCTTGGTCTAAAAACTCTAATGCTTTCTGAACAGGAATAGGATTTCCCAAACGAATAAGTCGTGGCACAACAAAAGCAAAAGGCAAAACACGCAATAAAAAACTATGATAATTTAAGCGTTTGTTTTGAGGGGTAAAAAAATCAAAAATTACAAAAGGCTCGTGTGGAAGCTGATATTTTGTACCATGAACCACTAAAAGCCATTCGCCCACAACTCGCTCTCCTTCGCCAAGCATATCAAAAAAGCGAGTGTAATTATGTTTTACAAACCTAACAAAATATTGATGTGTTGGATGAATAGAGGTTTCACAGTCGTGTCCAGACCTACTCAAAATTCGTAATCTGTTGTTTAGCTTCACAACTCCGACATTTGCACCATCTAATTTTTCTTGTACGATAATCAAATCTTTATTGTCTCTCACTTCCAATGTGGCGATGCGCTCTTGTCCTTCTGGAATATGATGTTCGCCTTTTCCCAAACGAGAACTTGGCAAATGAGGAATACTGCCATAATTGGAATGTCCTAAAGGTTTGATTCTATTTTTTGAGTTTTGTCTGATTTTTTTACTCATTTCTTTTTTTTTTGGAATAAAATACTTATTTGATTTGAAACTAGAATTTATGGTTCGCTCCTACGGCGCTTATGATTATCAATGACTATTTTGGCTACCAATGGTTTGCCTCTAATAAGGCTAAAAAATAGCCTTGTAAGGGATTACCATTGGTAGAAATAATATTTTCGCAAATTCAAGTTCCGTAGGAACAAACCTTGAATCACCACGCAGTTATTCTTTCATATTTGACGAAGGTCAAAAGTGAGTTTTTGTTGTACATCTTGTATTTGGCATTTTTTATATAACTTTTTCTCATTCTTTTTTTAGTATATTTGCAGTTGATTTTGTCAAAAAACGGATGTCATCTCCTCTATATTTTATCAGTTTATTTATTATTTGTTATGTTATTAGATTTTGAAAAACCCATTTTTGAATTAGAAGAAAAGTTACAAGAAACTAGAAGCCTAGCTGCTCAAAACAATATGGACGTTAGTCAAGCAGTAACTTTACTAGAAGAGCGTATCCAACATTTAAAGAAGGAAACTTTCAAAAATCTAACACGTTGGCAAAGAGTACAACTTTCTCGCCACCCAGACCGTCCGTACACACTAGACTATATTGCTCATCTGACAGATGATTTTATAGAATTGCATGGTGATAGAGGCTTCGGAGATGATAAAGCTATGATAGGAGGAATTGCTACTATTGATGGACAATCAGTAATGATAATCGGACAACAAAAAGGACGAAACACCAAACAAAGACAATATCGTAATTTTGGAATGGCAAACCCAGAAGGATATAGAAAAGCATTGCGTCTCATGCAACTTGCCAATAAATTCGGAATGCCTATTCTTACACTTATAGACACCCCTGGTGCGTACCCAGGTATTGAAGCCGAAGAAAGAGGGCAAGGAGAAGCCATTGCAAGAAACCTAAAAGAAATGTTTTTGATAGATGTTCCTATTATTTGTATCGTAATTGGAGAAGGAGCTTCTGGTGGAGCTTTGGGTATTGCAATTGGAGATAGAGTTTGTATGCTTGAAAATACGTGGTATTCAGTTATTTCACCCGAATCTTGTTCATCTATTTTGTGGCGTAGTTGGGACTACAAAGAACAAGCTGCTAGTGCGTTGCGCCTTACTTCTTCTGATATGTTGAAATTTGGACTAATTGACAAAATCATTGAAGAACCACTAGGAGGAGCGCATCGTTATCAAGAAGAAACTATGCAGAGAGTGAAAAAAGAAGTTTTGAGTATGATAGCAGAGCTTTCTAAGCTAGACAGCAAAACACTAAAGCAACAGCGAACAGAAAAATTTGCTAAAATGGGAGAGTTTGAGGAACAACAAGCAAGCCAAGTGAGCTAGACTGGTCGTTGGTGGGGATACCAACAACAGCTAGAAGAAGAAACAACAGGTTAACAAAGCAAGTTAGGCAAACATAGAAATAGATAGGAGCAATGAATAAGTAATTTTAAATTTTAGGAGCTGCATTCAACTATATATAAAATGAAAAAGCTACAAAATTTTTATTCTTCTCAAGATTGGGACTTTAATCAGCGCACTTATATTTTACCCTTCAATAGCAAACGATTACTTGCTTATTTGAAAAAACTTACCAAACCTTATGGAGAAAAGCCTAAGCGTAAAAAAGACTTTGAACGTTATCGCTTCACTGGAAAAATAGAAAATAATACGTTTAGGCTTTCAAGAACTGTTTTAGAACCTAATAATTTTCTCTGTGTGGCAGAGGGAAGAGTAGAAGCTACTTCAAAAGGATGTTTTGTTCAAATCAAGTACAAAACTTTCAAATTTACTAGAATATTGATGTGGTTTTGGGGACTTTTAGGACTTTTCCTAACGCTTTACTTTAGCATTTATAAAATAAATGCTCTTTATGCCGTTTTGATAGGTATTTTTACAGTTGCTCACACAGCTGTTTGTGTTTTGAGTATCAGAAGGCAGAGAAAGATATTAGAAGATATTTTTGATGAGGTTTTCAACGCCTACAACGAATTTCTAAATTGATATAGACATCAATTAGACAGGGTTTTAACCCTGTCTAACAACAGGAAATTACCAAGTTTCTTTTGAAGAGCTATCATCTATAATATCATCATCATATAAAAACTCTCCGTCTTTTGGTTTGCGTTGTACAAAAATAGCTGCTAAGAGAGAAATCACAAAAAGAACAACTGCTCCTGTCATAAGTCCTTGTAAAAATGGCAAATACGGATTTTCTTTAGCTTCTTTTAAGCCTTTACGAGCCTCTTCTATGGCTTCATCTACAGCATCTTCTGGCATTCCCATACTTTCCATCATAGATTGTGTTTTCTCTAGCGTAACTCTGCCTATTTCTTCATTATATTCTGGAGCAATAAAATTATTGAAGACAAGGTTATAAGTACTACCAATAGCAAAACTTACCATCAGAGCAACGAATACCAACTTTACAGCATCAAAATACTTAATTACACCTTGTGTATTCTTCTTTAAAAGATAACTAACAAGGACAATAGAACCAATTGACAAAATAAATGAAATAATACTGTAATAGCTTAAAGAAAACTCTGCTCCCATCAGATAACCAAAAAGAGCCAATAGACAGTTCAGGACGCCTAAAATAATACCATAACGAATTGATAATTGCATAATAAAAGCTAATTTGTTGAATAAATAATGTTATTTATATTGATAAGTATCAGAAAGATAATTAAACTTACAAAATTAGTTGGCTTTTAAGGTTTCGTTTCTTCCAACATTTTCAAAAGCATATTTCTGACAGTCTCTTGATGTGTCCACGGAATAAAATGGTTGGCTTCTGGTAGTGTAGTCAGTTCAAAAGGAACTTTGCCTTTTAGTTTTTCTTCCATAAACGTAGCATGTTCGTAAGGAACAATCTTGTCTTTTTTTCCATGTAAAACCATTATAGGTACTCTGATTTTATCAAAATCATTTTCAATCGCTTTCAAGTCTGCTTGAAGATGTAGCATTTCTTTATTTGAAACCGTAAGAGCTGTAGGCAGCCACCAACGCACAAAAATAGACTTAGCAGCACCATTGTACCAACGAGGAACAGTCAGTTCGGCTGAAGAAAGTCCTGCCAAAATCACTACTCCACTTATCATATCTGGATAATCCATCGCCATTTGTAGTACCACAGAACCACCGTAAGAATGTGAAACTAAAATAGGCTTTTGCTTGGTAGAATCTTGAAATTTCTCTAGCACTCCTTTATAAAAACGAGCTTGTTCTTTCAATACTTTTTCATAATTTCCAAAATCTGATTTTCCGTAGCCTGTTCGGTCTAAAGCAACCATATTGGCTTTTTCTAAGAGTATAGAGTCTTTGAAGTAATCTAAAAATGCACTCCAATCTCCTGGTGAGCCGTGTATAAAAAATAGTGTTGGAAGTGAATCATTTCCTATCTTGGCATAATGAATTTTACGCTCTTCGAAATTGATGTAATCAAAAGTAGGTTTGAGTTTTTGGTCTTTAAATTCTTTTCTAACTTTTCGGTCGCTGATTCGAAATTGCATACAACTAGAAATGGCTTGTAAACCAATGATAAAAAGTACAAAAATATAAGTTCGTTTCCTTCGGAAAATGGTTTTGAGAAAATGCCTCATAAAGCAATTAAAAATTAGTATTATTACAAAAAGTACCTATTAACTGTTTGATTTTCAAAATAATTATTCTAACCTATACAAGCTATGAAAATTCTATTTATTTCTGATACGCACGGACAGCACGCCAGTCTTAAGTTACCAAAATTAGACAAAGAAACTGAAAGTACGATGCTCATTCATACAGGAGACATTAGCAAGCGAGGCAAGGAAGATGAAGTTAAAGACTTTTTAGAATGGTTTGAAATTCAAGACTATACTTATAAAATTTTTATTGCAGGAAATCACGATTTTTTATTTGAAATGAATCCTACGTTAGCAGAGTCGCTCGTTCCAACAAATTGTATCTACTTGAATAATTCTGCTGTGGAAATAGAAGGTATAAAAATTTGGGGTTCGCCTATCACGCCACGTTTTTTCGACTGGGCATTCAACTGTGATAGAGGCGAAAAAATTAGACAACATTGGAATCAAATTCCAAAAGATACAGATATCCTCCTCACACATGGTCCTGCTTATGGAATCTTAGACCAAACCATTCAAGGCTTGCAGGTAGGTTGTGAAGAGCTTAGTGAAGTGATTGGAGAAATAAAACCAAAAATACACGCTTTCGGACACATTCATGAAGGCTATGGAATGACAAATCATTCTGATACGACATTTATAAATGCAAGTGTACTAGATATTCGTTACAAACTCAAAAATGAGCCTGTTTTGTTAGATTGGAAAGATTTCAAATAATTTACTTCAAATCACTTTCAGAAGAGTTATACAACTCCACGTTATTCTGTATGCGTGGTGTAATCAGTTTTTGATTAGGTTTTAAAAACTCTTCGTATAAGTTGGCTTTACTTACAGATTCGGGTGTGATGTGAAAAAATTCTTCGTGTTGATTAAAAACAGGCTCATCTTCTGCTCTTTGATATTTATAATAACTGCTATCTTCTTGCAAAATATAGCTATTCATTGTGTCTTTAAGGTTGTAGCAAAGAAGATTAATAATTTGTTGCTTTGCATTTTCATTGAGAAGTAAAAACAACGATTCTATTCTTCTATCAAAACTACGTACCATAGCATCTGCACTACCACTATAAATTTTAGGGTCGCCGTTGTTATGAAAATAAAAAACTCGTGAGTGTTCTAAGAAATCTCCTACTATTGAGCGTACATTTATATTTTCACTTAATCCTTCTCTTTTCGGACGAATACAACAAATTCCTCTCACAATAAGCTCAATCGGAACGCCAGCTTGTGAGGCTTCATAAAGCGCATCAATAATTAACTTGTCTTGTAATGAATTTACTTTGATACAAATTCCTGCTGGCAATCCGTCTAGTGCATTTCTTGCCTCTCCTTGAATAAGCGCAATAAGCTGATGACGCATAAAATTTGGAGCAGTCAGAAGTTGCTCATAGCTATCTGGGTCGGAGTGTCCAGTAATAGCATTGAAAAATTCTGAAACATCTCTAGCATAGATTTCATTGGTGGTCAGCAGTCCTACATCTGTGTAAAGTTTGGCAGTAGATTCATTGTAATTTCCACTAGACATGTGAACATAACGTACCACATGGTTGCCTTCCTTCCTTACCACCAACATTATTTTTGTATGCGTTTTGAGCTGTGTAATTCCATAAATTACAAAACATCCTGCTTGCTGTAATTTTTTTGCTTCTCTGATATTATTTTCCTCATCAAAACGAGCTGTTACCTCAAACAAAACAGAAACGTGTTTGCCATTTTCGGCAGCTCTCAAAAGTGCAGATGTGATTCTTGAATCTTTAGCTAATCTGTAAATTGTTGTTTTGATAGCCAAAACATTTGGGTCTTCGGCAGCTTCTTCTATCATCTCCAAAACAGGTTCCATACTGTTGTAAGGATGATGCAGAACAATATCTTCTTTCTTTATTCTATCAAAAATACTATCGTCGTGGCGTTTCTTTTGTATGTTTTCTTCTTGGCGTAAAAAGGCAAGTGGTTTTACAGGTTCTTGTGGTAGAGGTAAAAATTCAGATAAATCTTTATGCCCTACGATTTGCCATAGGCTAGTAAGGTCTATGAGCTTTTCTATTTCAAAAACATTATCGTCTTCAATATCCCAACGAGATTTTAATAGACTAAGCATCCACGTAGAATAATTTGACTCTATTTCTAAACGTACTACACGCCCTGTTTTTCTAGTTTTGAGCTTTTGCTTTACTTCCTGTACAAAGTCGACTTCCATATCGTCGCTTTCATCTAGTGTAAAATCGCCATTTCTAGTAATACGAATCAAACTCACTCCCAAAATATCTACATTTCTAAAAAACTTATAGATATATTTTCTAATAATTTCCTCAATAGGAAGGAAAATAACTGTCTCTGCTCGGTTGAGTTCGAAAAAGCGTGGAAGGTTTTGAGGGATTTGAATAAAAGAAACTTTTCTACTTGCCTTGCTTGCTCCCTTAATGTTGGTAACAACTCCAAAGACCAACAACTTATTCATCAGAATTGGAAACGTATGGTAATTATCATAGACCATTGGCGTAAGCATCGGAAAAATAGTATTCTGAAAATAATCAGCTACTTGTTGTTCTTCCTCTTTTAAAACTTCGTTGCCATCTATAATTCTAAAATTATTTTCTCCACATTGAGGCAAGAGTTCTTTCAAATATTGATATTGCTTCTGAACAAAATCTTGACTTTCTTGTAAGAGCTTCTGACGAAAAGGAAGTTCACGCAAGCCAGAATAGTCTAAACGCTGTTTGTTGTAGTCCATATAGTTGTAGAGACTACCCACACGAATCATAAAAAACTCATCTAAATTAGAAGCTGTAATGGCTAAAAATTTAAACTTCTCCAAAATAGTACGACGCTCTGCTCTTACTTGGTCTAAAACTCTATAATTGAACTGAACCCAGCTCAAATCACGACTTAGGTACTGACTCTGCTCAATTACTTCTTCTATTTTTTCTGGAGAAATCATATTTTAGAGGCTTCTATAGATTATTGGATGGCTATTTTTGATGTGATATACAAATTACAAAAAAAACTGTGTAATGGTCAAGTTGTTTTCTTTTTTTTAAAGTAAAACTACCAAACTTCATAGGCTATTAATATCCTCATAATTCACTAAAATAATGTATCTTTGATAGCTTCAAAGCAAAACTACTTTTTTATCTCTTACTTACTTTTATAAAAATAGCCATGAAGAATATTCTATTCTTTGGCAATAGCCTAACAGAAGGGTATGGCTTAACGTTAGCACAAGCACCTCCTGCCCTTCTACAAAAAAAAATTGATGAATATGGATTACCCTACTTGACCATAAATGCAGGGATAAGTGGTGATACTACACATGGTGCAATTATGCGTTTGCCTAATGTTCTTCAACAGCAAGAAGTAGATATTTTTGTGCTTGAACTAGGCATAAATGACCTTTTTAGGGGGATTCCACCTCAAAAAATGGAACAAAATCTAATACAAATTATTGAACGCACAAAAGTACAATATCCTACTGTATTGATTGTATTGGTAAGAGTAGAACTTCCTTTAGAATTACTTATGGAATTTGGGATGATGGGGCAAGTAGCTGCTCAGTATATTCAATCTTATCAAAGTGTATATGAAAAGTTAGCAAAAAAATATAATTTACCTCTCATTCCTTCTTTACTAGATGGTGTAATGGGAGAGACACACTTGAACCTCCCTGACCGTTTGCATCCTAATGCAGAAGGTTATAAAATTGTAGCAGAGACAATGTGGAAAACTATATATCCTATTTTAAGACAGACCTATACAAATTGAATATTTTTTAAGACGAATTCAAACTTTCACACATATAAAAAAATGGACAGACACCTAACCTATGTGCCTGTCCGTAACAATAGTGGGAATCGAACCCACAAGCCTTTCGGCACTTGACCCTGCATTCAAGCGCGTTTTCCAAGTTTCGCCATATTGTTGGATGTAACGCTTCTTAAGCATTACGTATTTTCATCTGTCTCTTATTACCTATTTACAACAGATGACCCTTGCTCTGCCACTGAGCTACGCCCCCAATTTGAGTTTATATTTGTTGTGGAGGCGAGAAGATTCGAACTTCTGCGCTAGGTCACACAATCAGTAATCAAAAACAACATAAAAATACATTTAGACTTACACTATGAGCAAAAAACTTAAACTGATAGCAAATAAATTATGCTCTGACCAATCAGAGTGCCAGTCTATGAAACTAGCAAATTTATCTACTTTTTAAAACGAAATCTAAGTCTTAGGCTATACTCATTTTCTTTTATATTTTAATTTACTCACTTTAAAGAGTGAGCTATATTTTTTCTAATTTACAAAAAAAATGGACAGACACCTAACCTATGTACCCGCCCGTAATGAAAGTGGGATTCGAACCCACGTCTTTCGGGTCTTGAGCCCAACGCCTAACCTCTTGGCTATTTCATTGGCTGTAATGATTGTTAGTCATTACTCATTTTTATAGTTTTTTTAATTATCTACTCACGTCAAATGACCTTTGCTCTGCCACTGAGCTACGCCCCCAGTTTGAATTTGTATTTGTGGAGGCGAGAAGATTCGAACTTCTGCACTGGGTCATATATACCAATAATTAGAACGATATAAAAATGCTATTACACTTACACTATGAGCAAAAAACTTAAACTGATAGCAAATAAATTATGCTCTGACCAATCAGAGTGCCAGTGTATGAGACTGGCGAACCTATCTACTTTTTAAAACGAAAGCTAAGTCTTAGGCTATACTCATTTCTTTTATATTTCACGTTATCACTCTAAAGAGTTCGTTATATATTATTTTCAATTTACAAAAAAAATGGACAGACACCTAACCTATGTGCCTGCCCGTAATGAAAGTGGGATTCGAACCCACATACTTTTGGTTATGAGCCAAACGCCTAATCCACTTCGGCTATTTCATTGGTTGTAGTATTCTATAACTACTCATTTTTAAAAATCATACAGACGATTTACTAACATCATAACTCTTGCTCTGCCACTGAGCTACGCCCCCAGTTTGAGTTTATATTTGTGGAGGCGAGAAGATTCGAACTTCTGCACTAAGTCATATATACCAACCCTCTGCATTTTTAAAAATGCTATCAGACTTACACTACGAGCGAAAAACTTAAACTAATAGCAAATAAATTATGCTCCGACCTATCAGAGTGCCAGTGTATGAGACTGGCGAATCTATCTACTTTTTAAAACGGAAGCTAAGTCTTAGGCTATACTCGTTTCTTTTATAAATTTACTTTACAAGCACAACTATATTTCATAGCTAAAGAAATAGTATCTTATATTGCTTTATAAAGTGTTGATGCTGTACTCGTAATATATAAAAACCTTTTAAGCTTCCTAAGCCATTCCAAACAATACCACTATCTGAAAGCTGAGTAAGCTCTTTAGCAGCAATAATATTTCCAGATAAATCAATCAGTTCAAGTTTGACTTGTTGAAATTCAGAATTAAGTCTAATTGTTAATTTATCTTTTGCTGGATTTGGATACACATCTACTTCTTCATTATGATAATAACTTTTTACATGTCTTATCATAGAAAAACTATAATTACCATTAGCATCCACTTGCCTTAAACGATAATAATTTCCCCCATCTATGGGAGCTACATCTATCCATTCGTAGTTTTGTACTTTATTAATTGTGCCTTGTCCTGCTATCGTACCAATAACTTGAAAAGAATTTCCATTAGAAGAACGCTCTACGAGGAATTGATAATTATTATATTCAGAAGCTGTTTGCCAACGTAGTAGAACATCACTCTCTTTTGCTTCTGCATTGAAAAAAGTGAGAGAAATGGGCAAAAGTATATTACAATCTACAGGGCATTGTTCTGTAGCAGAACCAGGCATTACTTGGTCAATATTATTCTGAGCACAATAACGCACTTCTGAAAAAGCTGTCATATCTTGTGTAAAACCTCCTGGTGTTACGGTTTGGATATCAATTTCTGCACAGTTTTGAGCTCCACAAATAGAGTTTAGTCTGTCGTTGGAGTTAAATGTACCGACATCTAGGCTAGAGTTTTCACCTAAAACTACTCCATCTTCATCAGCTTGTGAAGTAATATCTAATTGATCTACTTGAATCCCACCTCCACTATCATCAACACCAAGATTAAAAATAGACGTACCTTCATTGTCAATAGTTAGTGTTCCATTAATATCAATAAGTGCCGTAGGCGTTGCATTAACAAGCCTTATAGCTCGGTTGGTTAAATCAACATCACCATTAATGATTATAGTACCATAATTGAGTATTGAGACATTATCATCTAAGGCAAACCCACTATCTATCGTTAGAGTAGTACCACTTTTGACTATAATCGTTACGGGTTCTTCATTATTACCTAAGTCTAGGTTTGAGATTGTAGCATCACTACAAAAAGTTACAACAGAACCGTCTCCTACATCTGAAGCCGATAATGTAGGTATTGTTCCTCCATCATCATAAAAATAATCTATTTGTTGAGCATTTGTTCCATTTATGTCTGTAGAGCCTGTAATTTCAGTATTTCCTACTGGACAAACTGGTTCAGTTGGTGGTAATACAGGAACTATACAAGGAAAATTAGTAATAGCGTCATCTTCACATAGACTACTGGGTTCGCCCACATTATTTCCATTGTTTGCATTACAAGAAACGGCTCTTGGACCAGCTATTACTCTACAATCTCCGTCTGACCATATATTATTATTCCCAGGGTCAATTTGTATCACGTTATTGTTTCCTGTATTTCCTTCAGCAGATATAATTCCACTCTCACCCACAGTTACACTAGACGGACAGTCTAAAAATAGTGCTGGGCGTCCTCCAGCTCCGCCTTGGTCAAAGCTAAGAACACCATCAACTAATATATTCATTTCTACCCTAGTACCACCACCAGTATAGTTACTGGTAGTTACACGTACTTCAATACCAAAAGGAATAATGACATCATCTCCATCTCCATCTCCAGGAACACTTCCACAAGACCAGATACTAGGGTCTTCCCAAATACCAGTAGCTGTGGCTGTACATTGTGCAGCATACAAAGTATGCATAGATAAAAAGCAAAATAATATGAGTAAGTAAGTGCATTTATTCATCTGATTATGAGAGCTTTGTGGTAATTATTTTCATTTCTTGAAAAATTAACAAAAATCAATCCACCTCCTATTTTAACTTTTTTTATGCTCAAGTTATATCCTAGCTTTTTATCTTCATATTCATCAGCATATATTTTGCCGTAAAACATTAGATAAAACACAATATTATCCTATTCTAATGAAATAATATCTTATGTTGCCTTACAAACTCTTGATGAGATATTCTCAATATATACAAACCTTTTAAGCCTCCTAAACCATTCCAAACAATATTACTTGTCGAAAACTGAGCAATGTCTTTGGTAATGATAACGTTTCCAGACAAATCAATCAACTCAAGTTTAACTTGTTGAAGCTTTGGATTAAGCCTAATCGTTAGTTTGTCTTGTGTTGGGTTTGGATAAATATATATTTCTTCTTGACTGTGTTTATATTCTATATGTTTTACACTTGAAATATTGTAGTTGCCATCAGCATCTACTTGTCTTAGTCGATAATACGCTTCTCCATCTAAGGGATTATTGTCTATCCATTGGTAGTTTTGTACTTTGTTGGTTGTCCCTTGTCCTGTTACGCTACCAATAATCTGAAAATCATATCCATTGTAAGAACGTTCTATGAAAAAGTGAGAATTATTGTATTCAGTAGCTGTTTGCCAACGAAGTATAACGTTATTTTCTTTTATTTCTGCATCAAAAAAAGTAAGTAAAACAGGAAGTACAGAATTACAATCTGCTGGACAACCTTCAGTAGCCGAACCAGCATAAGAACCATCACCACCACCAGCTGGTTGCCCACTGCCTCCTGAAATAGCACTTCCTCCTTGATAACAGAACAATAAGCCACTATCATCAGAGATAGGTTCATTGATTTGTGCTGAGTTATTGATAGTAAAAGCACCACAAGAATTAGTACAGAAACTATTCTCTGCATTATTAGCAGATAAAACACCAACATCCAGTGAGCCATTTTCCACACTAATTGAGTTGTTACCAGAATTAACGGCTAATGTGGTAATATCCACTTGCCCAACTATATTTAATTCATGACCTGGGTTGGAATTTGTACTAGTCATAGATAATGAGTTGATGGAGAGTATGCCTGAAGAAGAAACATTTATAATATTGTTTCCATTTTGCATATTATAGTTTCCTGACAAGTCTAAAGTGCCATAAACATTAATTTCGACATTGCCATTCATATTAAAGCTATTTGTAATGTCAAAATCACTTCCTGTAAGGACATTTAATGTTCCTGAACCAAAATTTGAGATGCTACCTTGCACAACACCACTACATATTTGAAGGTCTCCTCCATTCATATTTATATTGTTAAGAGATACTGGACTGCCTACAGTTCCTCCTTGTACACATACTACCTGTCCTGCATTTATATTAAGTCCACCAGTAGAGGAGTTGATAGTTGATGTACAAGTGGTACAATCTGGCTCTCCTGGAATACGAGTGCCATTACATAAAATAGGATTGTTTAATGTCTCACAATCTGTTGGAGTTCCTTCTCCACTATTACTTGGATTTCCAGCACAAGCAACACACCAAGTAAGTCCACCCGAATTGTCAATGGTGTTAGATCTATCAGCAGGAGCGAAACATCCATCTACATCCAACTCTCCATTACCTGAAACACCAATATTTCCATTATTATCAATCGTTAGGTCTCCACTAACATCAATAAGCGCATCATTTATTGTCAAATTTCTTTTATTACCAATATGTACTCCTCCTGTTACTATCAACGAGTTACCATTACCCTGTATAGTTACATTGGTAGAGCCAGCACCAGTTCGGTCACATAATTCTAAACCTGCAATGGTAATATTATCTGTTAAGGTTATTGTAATATTAGCACCTGGGTCGCTAACACAAACAACAGCAGTGGGTGGTGGACTTGATACGCTTGACCAAGTTACACTAGAATTAATGGTTATATCACATGCTCCACACTGACCCAAAACATCAAAATGAAAGATTAGTGAAAGTAGTATAGAACATACTAAAGTAGTAAGATATAAGTAGTATTTTTCTTTCATAAGTTCAAGGTCTTTTTTACCTAATAAAACGATAATGAGTACATTTTAATTGTGATTCAAACAATAAATGCCCTATTTCAAATATCAAAAATCATTTTGAACTACTACTTTTTTTAATAAAAAATCAAGTAAACATTGTCTTTTTTATCAAAAATTTAAAAGAATCAGACAAACACAATAATTTATTTCAAAACCTATCAAAAGTCATCTTTTAAATTGAGTAAACTTCTACTTTAGGGCTTTTACTCTCTGTAAATTTGTAGTATAGAAAATCAAAAAAAGGCATTATTCACTTCCTAAAGGATTTTCAAATTTTTATTTCAGAAAAATACGTTTTACTATAAATTTTCTTTTAATATGAAAAATACAGTTGTATCTCTCCTTGCAAAATCTTCCAAAATTATTAGTGTTTTTATGTTTATGCTAACCATACTATTTTCTAATACAACGTATGCACAATCAACAGCAGGCGAAGCTACCATTACACTACAAGAGATTCAAATGCTTATTCTTTGTGGGCTAACTATTTTTGTAGGTGTCCTACTCATAATGGCAGCCCTTACCATTTATAGTAATAGCCGTACTATCTTTAGCAAAAAATAATTATATAAAACTTACAACTTAATTACCTACTTACCAACACCTTTCAAAAAGAAAGGTGTTTTTTTTAGAGTACTATATATATATTGAGATAAAAAGTTGTTGGTGTCGCTACACTAAAACACCAACGAAAGATATTTTTCCTCTGTTCTATGGCTCACAGAACAGCAAATGTCTATTGATGTCCAGTACTTTAGTTTTTTTAAAAATCTACTCTCTAAACAATACTGAATTATCACAAGAAATAAAACTAATTTTGTTACAAATTGCTTATCTAAATAATGAAGTTGTTTAATGAATAGAGAATAACTGTTATTGAGGCTCAAAACTATAGTCATCAACAAGGAAAAATTATCCTAAATGAGGGTTTACAAACTCGTTTTGCAGTTGAGAAAACACATTATTACATAACTTTGCTTTAATTATCTACAGTAAAAGATTACACTAAAAATATATAGTAATGGAAAAACAAAAATATAGTGATGAAGAGTTTGAACAAGAACTTCTTAGAAGAGACAAACAAAACACATTTTATGTCAAGTTAATACTTATAGGAATTAGTAGTGGTTTTGTGTTAGGAATTATTCTCTTTATCTTAGTTATGATAACATCTACTTAAATCAGTTGCATAGTGATATGTTAGACTTTCTAAGTTTTAGCAAACACCTACCCTTCAAATGAAATATACCTTAGTATCTAAGTAGGAACATTTTTTGATTTTAGTTTATGCTAATGTTTTACCTCTCACTACTTTATTTTACTTTATCTTGAAAACACGCCCTATTTTTTTTGGTCTTTTGATTTTGTTTAGCGTTGCGACTTCTTTCTCTTGTCAAGCACAAAATATTAACGATATTCAAACCGTTGTGCCTGTCAAAATTCCAGATACAGTATATTTTGCTGGAGAAAGAATTCCCTTAGAAGACGACGATGTAAAAGAACGCCTAGACAGAGAACTTTCCTCTATTGTGTACGGACACGCTTACACTATGCTGCTTCTCAAACGCTCTGGCAGATGGCGCAAACCCATAGAAGACAGCTTAGAAAAACATGGTATTCATAAAGATTTTTTCTATTTAGCCATTGCAGAGAGTAGTCTTGACCCAATGATAAAATCTCCTAGAGATGCCTTAGGAACGTGGCAATTCTTAGAAAACACAGGAAAGCAGTTCGGACTTATCATCAACGATAATATTGACGAGAGACAAGACCCTCTAAAATCTTGTGTGGCAGCGACTAAATATTTTAAGCAAGCCTACCAAAAATTTGAAAGTTGGGCAGCTGTCGCAGCGTCTTATAATAGAGGAATGGCAGGACTAGAAAAAGCAATGGATAACCAAGGCACTAGAAACTATTATGATTTGTTTCTCAACTCAGAAACGTCTCGCTATGTGCTTCGCATTGCAGCCCTAAAAATGGTATTGGAAAACCCAAAAAAATATGGCTACTGTATAGAAAAATACGAATATTACGATACATTTGAGTTTGAAGAAGTATTGATTACAGAAGATATTGAAAGTGTTCCTGCGTGGGCAAAGAAACAAGGAATGACCTACAAGGAATTTCGCCTTTACAATCCTGCTGTTTCTATCAATGACAACCAATACAATTTTGTTGTTCCGAAAGGAGGTTATATTTTTCGCATTAAGAAGAAGAAATAAGGTTTTCTAATTGCTGATATTCCAACGGCTTTCGCCTTCAGTGGTCTGTGCCACAATTTGATTGTTTTCCAAATCAAAATACGCATTACCAACAAAAGGCTTATGTTCGTTTGTACCTAAAGATTTTATTAGCGTTTTGCTTCTAGCATCATAGAGATGAAGAATTTTGTCTGGTGTTTGAGTCATAAAATATCGTCCATCCTCACTCAAAATCATAATTTCATTTTTCTTGTAGTGAAAGGTTGAGAACTGGCTTACTTGTCTTGCTCCACGCTTATCTAGTGTATAATAATAAATTTTACTTCCCTTATTAATAACAGCAATAGATTTATAATTGAAGGTAAAGTCTTTTTGTATTTCGTCTTTTTCTTCTTCTGTCAGATTTTCAAATTCCTTTAAAAATAATTCTGGATAGATAAATGTAGCCTGTGGCATTTTAGCCCCTTTAAATGTATTGAGAAGTTTGCCTGTTTCAGTCTTTTTGTCTTCGTCTTCATCAATTTTATCATCCACTTCTAAACTTCGAAGTTCGACCAAACCACTTTCATAGCTCAACAAGACCTCTGTTTTTTGAAGATTGGTAACCCAAAAATGCAGCTGTTCATTTGGATTGATAAATACTGCCCACTCTTTTGGATATTCTTTCAGTAAAGAATAGCTATTATTTTCATTCAGATTTTCGTTAGGTACAAAAGAAACAGGGCGTTCGGCTTCTGCTTGTGTGATGAGCAGTAGCTGCTGTGTCGGATATTCTGCATTAGGTTTGTATTTGACTGCTTTTCTGTACCAATATTTTGCATCCGTATATTTTTGAGATTTAAAAAAATGGTCAGCTTCTTCTAAAGCTAGAAGATATTCATTTTCAAGTTGCTCCAAAAAATGTAAGGCTTCTGTATTGCTTGGATTGATGTTCAATACTTTGATATAGTAATTTTCGGCTTCCGTATAGTTTTGAGCTTGATATTGTTTTTTTCCATTATTGAGATAATGTTTTTCTGTAATAGAAATACCTTGAACTGTCATATTTTTGGCTGGAGAAGTCAGCATATCTACTGCCATTGTAAGCATTCCTAGCGTTCCAATTACTATAAAAAATGCTATTACCATTCCCCCAGAATATTTTTTATAGAATGCTATTTTTTTCCTTTTCTCTATTTTCTTTCTATCTAAAGAAAGCGAACGCAACATAGGCACTTTTTTGAGTGTCTGCGACTGATAACAATGCGAACGCCCAATATATTCCCAAGAATCTACTGTAAAAGCAGACTTACAAACGCTACAAAAAACTACCTCGTCGCCTTCTCTTATTATCTCATGAGTGATAGAATCTTGTCTTTTTTGTTCAAGAAAGTGAGCATGTTTAGTGGCATCTATAAAATGGGAATAAATTTTTGATGTAGATTTTTTCATAACTCTTTATGACATATTATCCTTGTACTAAACTTCAGTCTAATTTTTTCTGATTTATATAAAAATACGAATTTTTACTTGAAATAGTTAAAGAATTGTATTAGAAATTGTTACAGAATAAAATAGCATTACTAAAAGAAAAAACAACCATTTTTTAAGATAACACTTTTTGCTTTTGAGCGTTCAAACAAAGTTAAGGCAACACTTCATGTTTTTATGTGGTGTTATTTTTTGGGGAAAGCATTCAAATTATTTTTAACTCATATTATTTTTCAATAGTTCTATTATGCAATCTAAAAAATCAATACAGAAAAAATGTGTTACTTTTTTGGCTAGTTTGGGATGTCTTGCTTTGGCAACCTCTAGCACTTTAGCGCAAGATTATCAAACCACTAACAATACTATTTCCAATTTTAGAAAAACTAGCTCATTAGAAAGTCAATTTTCAAAAACGATTCAATCAAACTATCTGTCTTCTTTTTCTATCAATGAGATAAAAGATGATGAAACCCAACCTTGGGAAAAAAGAATTGGAATTACAGGTGCATTTGGTGAAAGCTCAACTAGCCTTACAGCAGGATTTTCTCACCTTTATGGATTTGGTTCATCTCGCCGTTTCAAACTAGGATATGGTATTCGCTTATCATCTTTTTTTGGTTCGGATAGAAAATTTTCAGCTGCTCCTCCAGATTTGGCTTCAGAGGATAATCCACAGGTCTTTATAACAGAATCTAGTCAACTCAATGCTATCAATCTAGGACTTTATACAGACTACTCTGTTACAGAAAATCTACTACTAGGTTTCAATATCGATATTGTAGGCTTTAGTTTTGGAGGAGAAAAAGACGGAGTAGTTATAGTAGAACCAGCCATTACTGGCGTAGGAGTTCCCGACACAGCAAAACCAACCAGTTTTAATCTTCTTTTGGTAGGTAATAATGATATTGGAACACTCAATTCAGAATTTTGGATAGGTTATCGAATTGCCTCTAATGTGATGATAAGAGGAGCATTTTCATATTTATTTACAGAATATACTACCGAAGGACAGTATCAAGACGACAACGACCATTTTAGGTACAAAGCAACACAAGGAGCTTTAGGAGTGAGCTATACCTTCTAAAAACTTAGCACAACACAAAAAAAGACTTTTCTTGTTATGAGAAAAGTCTTTTTTATATAATTTATTTTTCTAATATTTTTTTAGAAATATAATATTATTCAACTGGAACTAACACAAAACGTACTGCTGGCTCATTTTTATCAACAGCAGGGTCAACGGTATAAGAAATAGTTAGTTGAGTTGCAGATGCTGAAAAACTTACTGTGTTTCCTGCAAATACAGCCTGTGTTGGGCTTTCATTATTAGGCAATAAAGACCAAGAACCAGAATTTGCACCAGCAAAGTTATAAGCTACACCACCAGTAGTAATTGTAAAAGTAGTTGGCTCATCACCACTTTGGTTCAAAGAAAGTCTAAACTGATCTGTATCAGCAACTTCATTACCACCTACTGTAAGTGATTGGATTTTCCAGTCTTTAGAAATTTGAGCTACTAGGGTTTCTACATCTTCATCATCTTCACAAGAAGAACAGCCTGCAAGAAACATAGAGCAAAATAATGCAATTAGAAGAAAAGGTTTACGAAATGCGTTCATAAATTCAGAATTTAAGAGTTGAGATTGAGTTAAAATTTAGAAATCAAATTGAAGTTAAGATTAAAGCAGTATTAATGTCATTAATTTGAATTTGATATGTATTTCTAGTTGTAATTTTTGTTTAAAATTAATTGTCTTTAAAGATAGTACGAATTTTTGGAATTGTAAAAAAAGCAAGCACAAAAGACAAAAGTTTACCACGTAAATACAATTTTTTGCAAGTTTACGGCTTTAACTTTTGAATATCAATAATTTGCGAGCAAAAATGATATTCAGATTCTTGATTTGATGCAATGATAAGGACTTTTTTATCAATAACTGCATCTATTTCTTTCAAGTACCACTCACTATTTTGTTTATCAAGGTTAGAAGTCGGCTCATCTAAAAATACAACTTTTGCCTCAGAGTATAAAGCTAGAGCTAATTTGAGCTTTTGTTTCATACCTGAAGAAAAAAAACGTATGGTTTTACTATTGATGTTAGAAAAACCCAGCTTTTCAACAATTTCTTCTATTTTTATTTCAAAAGACTTGAAAGACTGATGAAATTTGAGTTGCTCTAACAACGTAAATTCTTCAATGAGTTCAGTATATGGAGCAGCCCAAGAGATATAATCTTGCCAATTTTCTTTTGAAATAGGCTTTGAATTTTCAGAATAAACTAATTTTCCCTCCGACAATGGCAAATAACTAATGAGCGTTTTGACAAGCGTCGACTTACCACTTCCATTAGACCCTACGATAGCTGTTGGGGATTTGCTGCAAAAATCAGCAGAAAGATGTCGAAAAATCCATTCTCTTTCAAATCTTTTCCCAATATCTTGTGCAGAAATGGAAATAACTGCTTCTTCTTTTGGTGTAGTCAAATCAGAAACTTGTGTTAAGAGAGTTTTTTATAACCATCTGCACCTTGCAAAAGATTACGAACATTTTTAAAACCGTTTTGCATCAAAAAAGCCTTTGCATTAGCACTTCTACCACCAGCTTTGCAGTGTACGATGACTTCTTGTTCTTTCCAGTCTTCTAGTTCGTCTAGCCTAGAAGGAAGCTCACCTAAAGGAATTAGTTTTCCATCAAGGTTATATTCTTCATATTCAAAAGGCTCTCTTACATCAAGAAGATTGATTTTTTTGCCTTCATCTTTGAGAGCTTTTAGTTCTTGTGGTGTGATGTCGTTCATTTTATAGTATTAATTAATAAGAATCTATTTTTCAGACAAATACAAAGTTAGTTATTTTGAGTAAAAAAGGTCTATTATCTATCTGATTTTCTCAATATATATTGTCTATTCTTATTCAATGATAAAACCAGTTCCATAAACTCTTTTCTTTGAGTAAAACTCATCTTGTATTTTGAATCTATAAAGTGAGCTTCTGGTGTTTCTTTTTCAATGAGTTTGAGATGTAAAATACTGTTAGATGTGTTCCACTCATACTTTTCTTTATCTCCAGATGGTAGAGTCAAAATTGTTCTGTTTAAAGAATCAAACTCTATCTCTGGGCAAGCATTGCACAACACATTTGTCCCTTTTATAACTTGCACATAGATTCCCCATTTACCCAGTAACCTTTTATCAATTTGATTTTGGTCTATAACTAATTCTTCTTTATTGTTTTCTATCTGTTTTTGAGTATCTAGTGTATAGGAACTCAACAAAACTATGATTATAACTTGTAGTATTAGTTTCATTATTTGTTTTGGTAAAAAAATACTCTTTATTCTGCACAAGAGAGAATAAAGAGTATTTAGTTTTTTCATAAAAATGACAGATTACAAATCCTGTGCTTCTACAATAAACTCAGAAAGGTCTAATACTTTGATTTCCTTTTCTTTGTTGAAGTGTTTAATTCCATCTCCCATCATTGTCATACAGAACGGACAGCCTACAGCTACGTAATCTGGACGAGCAGCCACAGCTTCTTCTGCACGCTCAATATTTACTTCTTTATTGCCTTTTTCAGCATCTTTAAACATTTGCGCTCCACCTGCACCACAGCAAAGCCCTTTAGATTTGCAGCGTTTCATTTCTACGAGTTCAGCATCTAGTTTTTCCAAAACTTCACGAGGAGCTTCATAAATATCATTGGCACGTCCTAAATAACAAGAATCATGATATGTGATACGTTTTCCTTTGAACTCTCCTCCTCCAAATTTCACTTTACCTTCATTGATAAGTTTTTGAAGGTATTGAGAATGATGAATGACTTCATAATTTCCACCCAACTCTGGATATTCATTTTTCAATGTGTTGAAGCAATGAGGACAAGCTGTAACAATAGTTTTGATTTCATAACCATTCAAAACCTCAATATTCATCGCTGCTTGCATTTGGAAGGTAAACTCATCGCCAGCACGACGAGCAGGGTCGCCCGTACAGCTTTCTTCCGTTCCCAAAACAGCAAAATTGATATTTGCTTTATTCAAAATACGAATCATTGCACGAGTAACAGCTTTGTAACGGTCGTCATAAGAACCTGCACAGCCTACCCAAAATAATATTTCTGGAGATTTCCCCTCAGCAGAAAGCTCTGCCATTGTAGGAATTTTTATAGTTTCACTCATTTTATTTTCAATTAAAAATTACGAACTAAAATTCAGCGTAGCTAATTATCAATTACGAATGACGGAAACATATTTTGTATTAGGATATAGTTTAATACTAACTATTAGTAAAAAATATATAAACTTACTGGTAACTGATAACTGATTACTGATTACTGATTTTTCATTTCCTCTGCCCACTTAAAGCGTTCGGTCGGTGCAAATGCCCAAGGCGCACCATTGTTTCCTACATTTGTAAGCATAGCTTTCCAAGCGTCAGGAACATTCGCCTCCTCCATCGCCACATAACGGCGCATTTCTAAGATAGGCTCTAACGGATTGATATTTACAGGACAAGCATCTACACAGGCATTACACGACGTACAAGCCATTAGCTCTTCTTTCGTTACATAATCGCCATAAAGCATTTTATCATCTGGCTTGTAGTATTCTCCCATTTCATCCATACGTTGTCCAATTTCATCAGCACGCTGACGCACGTTCATTACAATCTTACGAGGTGAGAGTTTTTTACCTGTTGTGTTGGCAGGACAAACATCTGTACAACGTCCACATTGTGTACACGTATAAGCATCTAAAATATTTCGCCAAGTTAGGTCAGTTACGTCTTTCGCTCCAAAAGAAGGAATTTCATCTTCCATTCCTGCATTAGGGTCTGGCTCTTCTAAGCCCATCGTAATTTTCACCTCTTTAGTAATAGAAGGCATATTGTTCATCTCTCCAGCAGGTTTCAAACGAGTAAAATATACATTTGGGAAAGCAAGAAAAATATGAAGGTGTTTTGAGTAGGTTACATAAATTGCAAATCCCATAATGCCTAAAATATGTAGCCACCAAGCTCCACGTTCCAATAAAACGAGTTGATTTTCTGAAAGTCCGTCATATAAAGGAATAAGAACTTGACTAACTAAAAAGCGCATAGGTTGCATTCCTTCATGCACGTAATGTCCATATCCTTTTTCTTGAAGAATAGAATCTGTTGCATTCATTGTGAAAAGGAAAAACATCAAGACAATCTCAAAAACTAAAATAAGATTTGCATCAAGATGTGCCCAACCTTTCATTTCTGGCTTTTCGAAACGCTCTACTTTGACAACATTTCTACGGATGAGGAAAATGGCACACGTTACCAAAACGCCTAATGCCATCAACTCAAAAAAGCCTATCAATAATTTATAAACTGTTGTTCCAAAAAGAGGAGCAAAAATACGATGTTGGTTTGTTAGTCCATCAATGACAATTTCTAAGATTTCAATATTAATCAGAAGAAAGCCTGCATAGACAACAAAATGCATAAGTCCAACCACAGGACGAGCAAACATTTTTTTCTGACCAAAAGCTATCAAGAGCATAAGTTTCATTCGTTCGGCAGGGTTGTGAGCAGCTTTCCACTCTTTCCCAAGCTCAATATTTCTACGAATGTATTTGTAACGGTTATAAATTATAAGCCCTGTTACTGCCAAGGCTGTAACAAATAAGGCTGGAAATAAATAACCAAAAATTTCTACTGGTTTCATAAAAAGGGACTATATAAAATAATTATCGGATTAAAAATGTATGATTTAGTATCTTAAATTTTCTGTTATCATTTTTGTTTTAGCATAGCAATAGCTAAACTTAAAATAAATCTGAAAGTTTTGAAGATAAAGAATTGCAAAGACAATGAGTAGAGAAAATTTCAAAATTTACTCGGTTTGCATAACAAATTTGCAAAGAAACTACTGATTTTGATAATTTGAAGTCCGAATTGACACATTTTTCAGTTAATTTAGAATGATTCTATTTTTATTTTCATCTTGAAATAATTGTGAAATTACGTGTGATATAGGTTATTAAGAATATGAACCTTAGAAAAATTTTGTACTAATGACTACTTACCTACTGCCCAATGATTTATTAGAAAATAAAGACCAACAGATTTGTATTTATGACTATCTAATTAGTAATACTGTTACTAAAAACAAAATTACGCTCAATCAGAATATATTTAGTTTTTTACAAGAAGGAATAAAAGAGGTAACACATTTTGATAAACACATTACTATACAAAATGACAAGTTCTTATTGATTAAATCAGGTAAGTGTTTGATGACTGAAAAGCTATCACAAAAAAAACAGTATAGAAGTTTTTTATTATTTTTCGACGACGACTGGCTGATTAGCTTTATAGAAAAATATAAGGTAATACTTGAAAATAATAATACACCGAGTCCATTTATAGCATTTGATTATGATAGGTACATAAGGAACTTTGTTCTTAGCTTAATACACATTCACGAGGAATCTAAGATGTTACAACAACAAATTTTACATACAAAGTTAGAAGAAATTATGCTGTATCTAGTACATAAAAATGGAGCAGCATTTCTTTACAAATTTTTGAACAGCACGATATACAACAAAGAACATTTTACCTCTGTCATTGAAAATAATATTTATACTAATCTTAGTGTCGAAGAATTGGCATTTCTATGTAATAAGAGTATTTCTGCCTTTAAAAGAGAGTTTAAAAAGGTATATGATGATAGTCCTATAAAGTGGTTTAGAGAGAAGAGATTATCTCATGCAGCATTTCTATTAAAACATAAGAAACTTCGTGCTAGTGATATTTATATGCAAGTGGGTTATGAAAGTTTATCCTCATTCATACAAGCCTATAAAAAACACTTTGGTAAAACACCTAAACAGCATACTATATAAAAGGGACGTTTAGCAACACTTTTAGACCTTTTAGCTCTAACTATCCACTCTACTGATTCCATAAATTTGTATTTTAACTTTAAACCAAAAATAAAATGCAAAAAGTAACCGTATTCTTAATTTTCTTTCTTTATAGCACTATTTCCTTTGCTCAAGAAACATTTACACTTAGTAGTTCAGATATAGGAGGACAAGCCACCAAAACAGAAGAATTTAATGGTTTTGGATGTACAGGTCAAAATCAATCCCCTCATTTATCTTGGAAGAATGCGCCAAAAGAGACCAAAAGCTTTGCCATTACAGTATATGACCCTAATGCTCCTACTGAAAGTGGATGGTGGCATTGGGTAGTTTTTGATATTCCATCTGATATAAATGAGCTAGTAACTGGTGCTGGAGATATAAAACAGAATCTTATGCCTAAGGAAGCTATTCAAAGTATAACAAATTATGGCGTAGCAGGATATGGAGGACCTTGTCCACCTAAAAATCACGGATTACATCAGTATATTGTAACTCTACACGCTCTCAAAACTGACAAACTAGGTTTAGATGCATCAACTAACCCTGCTGTGGTAGGCTATTATTTATGGAATAATACTATTGCAAAAGCTAGTTTGGTGTTTTATTATCAAAGATAAATCAGAAAAAAACCAGCCTCATATTCTTGTAGAGTATAAGGCTGGTTTATCAAATACAATATCTAAGTTCATCTCCTCGTAAAGAAAGATTCTACAAACTTTTGCTTATTATAAGGTTTATAAGTCTTCTATTTTTTCTCATACACCAATGTACTTTATAAGAAATTATAACTCTACCTTTTACAACAGTATAGAGAAGTTTATTCTAAATTCTACATTTATTTATTTCCCATATTCCATTAAAAAGTCAGCTACTTGTTCTATTAGTTCTTTTGAATGAGTTGGAAAATTAGCAATTCGGATTTGTGAGTCTTTGTAGCTTCCGTAGCCTTTGCCTATCAAGATTTTTTTCTTCTCTAAGAATGCAACCACATCAGAGGAAGTTCCTTTTTCTACATTTGCCACTACAACTGTCTTTGAACGTTTGACTTTATCATTAATTACAGGAGACAAAAATTCCGTTTTTTCTAAGGTATGATATAGAAGCTCTGCCTTATAATCTGTCTCTCTTCGAATCATAGCCATTCCTTTTTTGTTCATCGCTTCGGCTACCTTTCCCAAGACATAAATTGCTAAGACATTTGGCGTTTCTGGAGTTTGGTTTTGTTTTGCGTACTTGTCCAATTCCAAAAGTGAGTGATATGTGCCAATAGATTTTCCTTTTGCCTCTAAGTTTTTGGCTTTTTCTATCATTTTGTCATTATATACCCAAACACCCAACCCAGCAGGAACACCAAAACCCTTCTGTACAGAAAAATAAACTGAATCTATCACAGAATAATCAAGATTGGCATACGGCAACGACGAAACTGCATCTACAACAATGAGTTTGTCGTGGTTTTTCTCTCGTATTTTGGCTATATTTTCTACTGGAAACTGAACTCCACTACTTGTTTCATTTTGGATAACAGCAATAAGTTCGGCAGATGAAGGAACATTAATATTTTCTACCTCAAAGCCTTCCCCAAACTTTACTTCATATTTCGAAGGACTAAGATGAAGCTGCTCTGCAAACTGATAAAACTTCTTAGAAAATGAGCCATTAACTAAATGAAAACTTTCTTTTTCTACACAGTTTTGCAGAATACGCTCCCAAATTTCGTTGGCAGACCCTGTAAAAGCCATCGAAAAATTAGCAGGAAGTTGAAGCAATTCTCTAAGCTCTGAAACAGTATGCTCAAAGATAGCTTTAAACTCTTTACTACGATGTGAAATGGCTGTTACTTTATTTTTTAAGGCTTCTTTGATGGCTTCTTCTACAATAAAATAGTTTTCAGAAGGTCCGGGGGTAAGATAGATTTTCATAGAAAAAAATATTATTTTGAATATGCAGTTTGCATCATTTGGTAGGCTTGCATTTTGAGTGCAGGAAGGTCTTGAATTGTCATTCCTTCAGTAGAAATAGGCTCTAAAAATTCTACTTCTATAAAACCAGCTTTCACTCTCCAGCTGTTTTTAGGAAGCATTCTGCGAGTATTTTTAATGACAAGAGGGGCAATAGGTGTTTGTGTTTCGATAGCAACTAGAAATGCCCCATCGTGAAAGCGCAGCATATCAAAGTCAGAATTATTCATTGTTCCTTCTGGAAAAATCATGACATGAATCTGCTTTTTTAGTTTTTCTTTGATAAGGCGTAGGCTTCGTTTTTTGCTTTGCATACTACTTCTATCTACTACAACACCGATATATTTGAAAATAAGTCCGAAAACTGGCATCTTCAAAATTTCAATTTTTCCTAAGGCTCTAAACTGATTTGGAATAGCAAGCGTAATGGCAGGCGAATCTAAAAAAGAGTTATGATTAGCAATAAAAATATAAGGCTGTCCTTTTTGAAGCGTTTTTTTGTTTTTGATACGATAAATAATTCCACTCAAAAGACTAAAACTAAAACCCCAAATCTTCATAATTGTAAAGGCAAACCTTCCACCTCTTTTTTCGCCCATAAGAATTGGAAAGATGATAAAAGGCGCACAAACCACCATAATCCAAAAGAAATTGAAAAATGTCCACATAGAGAAGGCAATTTGAAAAAGGGTTGTGAAAGGACGCATCAAAATCATTAGCCCTCTATCTTTTGCATAAAGCAAGAAAGCATCTCTAAGCTCATATAATTTTTCCTGTATCATCATAGTTGTTTTAGAAAGAGAAATTTTTTGATTGAATCAATAGAACACTTAATGTAGTACCAAAAAAGCCAATAAAAAATTAAATAGTTGCAAATATACGTACAAATATGAGGTTTTGTTCTTTTATAATCTAACAGTCTGTCATTTATTTTTCATCAAAATGTTCTTGTAAAATTTAAGGTTCAAAATTTGAGACTTATTTTAGCGTTTTATTTTTATTTGTTTGGTCTATAGAAAAAGCATGTCAAAACCTGTTTCTTATTCTTTCTTGTTTATTGCATTAGCTACTCTGCTAGCTGGTTTGGGCTTTCGATACTTTTTGGTAAATACGAAGGATTATAATGAATATAGACAAGAAGTAAGCAATAAAGTAGATAAGGAGTTAGAAGTTGCTGAACAAGAACTTACACAACTAGAGGAAGCTGTTATTCAAAACTACAAAAAACTAGATTTTTCCCTCATCACTTCCAACACAGGAAAATATCCAATTTATATTTTTAGGAATAGTGAACTGCTTTTCTGGACAGACAATACCTATATATTGTCTTATGACCAACTCAAAAATAAGTATTCAGAATATACCATCGAAACACCAAAGGGTCTGTTTCTGATAAAACAAAAAATTATCGTTACCAAATATGATAATATGACAGGTGTTGTACTGATTCCACTTGCTTCTGAATACAAAATCTACAATCAGTTTCTTACGTTAGGTGTAAACCCAAAGCTCTTTTCAAAACCAGATATAGGCATACAACTCACTCCAGAGGGTTCATCTTATAGAATTTATGGAACAGGAAGTAATCTACTATTTGCACTTATTTTTCCCTCTGATTATAGCTGGCAATCTTCACAAAACTATACAGTGCTTTTCTTTATGCTCATCTCCTGTATTTTTGTGTTTTTGCAAGCTCGCATTTCGATGCTTTACCATCTCAAAAATGGAAAAGTTTGGTCAGCTTTTTTTATTTTACTGTCCACTTTCCTTGGCATTCGTTTTTTGATGCTATTTTTAGATTTACCCAATAGTGCTGTTCCTACTTTGCTTTTCAATGCTCGTTATTATGCCTCTTCGATAGTTGCTCCTTCGTTGGGAGATTTGTTTTTAAATGTAGTCTGTATTTTTATTATCAGTAGTTTTCTATTTGTACACTTTAGCGAACTCTCACACATGAGAAGCATTGGCAGCCGAAAACGTAAAAAGTTTGGCATCGTGATAGCTATTGCTCTGTCTTTTGCTGTTGCTTTCTATCATTTTATAAATATTCGTAACCTTTATATTCACTCGCCTCAAATTTCCTTAGACTTTACAAGAGAACTAGACTTTTCTCTACTAAAAATAACTGCTCTTCTGATAGGTATCTTGACAGCCACAACTTATTTTTTGCTGATTCATATATTAGTTAGGTTTGTAGAATGGCTACATGTGGACAAGAAGAAGATAATCTCAATGGTTATGATAGGAATGTTGATAGGTTGGATAATCAGTGGTATTTATGCTTTTAGTGTACACGCTAATATTTCAGATGGTTGGATTGCCCTTGCTCATACTATCTATATTTTGATAGTTATTTTTGTAGAATTGCCACGTTCGGAACGTTCTTTTACCTATCAAATCTTTATCTATATATTTTTAGGGGCAATTACTACTTCTATTATGAGTAGTTATATCATCTATTGTTTCGAACAGACAAGAGAAAAAACAGCCAAAGAAAATTTTGCTGAACAGCTTTTATTAGAAAATGATTTGCAAGGAGAGTTTTTACTCAATGACGTTGTCGAATCTTTGCCCTACGACCCTATTATTAAAAATAGACTTATGACATCCTTTACTACAAAGGATATTATTTCAAGAAAAATACGCAAGTTTTATTTAGACTATTATTTTGATAAGTATGATATAAAAGTGCATTTGTTTAATGGAAATGGAATGCCTTATGAAAACACCATGACCTATGATGAGATGTACTCTAGGTATGCGCAAAAAGAGTACAGTACAGAATATGAAAGTATTTTCCTAGTTCATGATTTGCCCACCAATACTAAACGCTATTTTGCTTTTAGTGAAATTAGTAGAAGTGGTGTCAAGATTGGAAAAATTGTGTTAGAATTACAGCTCAAAAAAGTGGTTTCGAATAGTGTTTATCCAAATCTTTTATCAGACAATCCTTATTTAACATATAACCGTTGGGGAGGAAGAAATGCGTGGAGTTATGCTATTCTTAAAAATGGCGAACCCATATACACACAAGGAAATTTTGTTTATGAAAAAGATTTTCTAACAAACTTTGATAGTCAAAAAACCTTTTCCACTTCCTCCTATAAGCATCTTTTAGTAACAGAAAACAATGACGAAAAAGCTGTTGTTATTTCATCTGTAAAATATCCTTTAAAATCTATACTGACCAATTTTTCAATGCAATTTATCTGTATTGTATTGATGATGCTTTTGCTTTTGGCAATTTATCGTTTCTACTTTAGACAACAGCCTTTTGCCTTTAACCTTACTGGAAAAATTCAGCTTTATCTCAACCTTGCGTTTTTCCTTCCTACCATTCTTTTGAGTATTCTGATTGTCAGTATTCTTAATTCAGAAAATAAAAATCAGACCATAGAAACCTATTTTCAAAAGGCTGAAAATGTGGCACAAAACTTTTCAGACAAGCTAAGTGATTATGTTATTGATAAGGATATTTCAAAAGACGAACTACTAGAATCATTAGAAGAAATTGCTCGCCTCACACAAACCGAAATCAATGTTTTTGACAGAAATGGTGTTCTTTTAGCTTCTTCCCAACCCACCATTTACGACAACGGATTGGTTTCTTCACTCATCAATCCAAAGGCAATGGCATTGCTTATCGAACAAAAACAAAACAAAGCCATTTTGAGTGAGTCTATTGGAAAGCTAAATTATAATTCTGCCTATGTAGTGGTCAAATCTCCAGAAACAGGCAGAGTGATGGGGATTATTGATGTTCCTTTTTTTGAATCTCAACGCTATGCAGATGAGCAGATTGTGGAAGTAGTTTCTACCATCCTCAATGTTTTTACAGGAATATTTTTGCTTTTGGTAGTGCTTTCATTTTTTGCTTCTCGTGATTTGACACAGCCATTGAATCTTGTTACATCTCGTTTGAAAAGAATTACGCTTAGTGGAGATAATAAGCCTTTGGATTATAAATCAGATGATGAAATTGGTCTTCTAGCTGGAGAATACAATAAGATGTTGGTAAAACTAGAGGAAAGTAGAGCTGCTCTGGCTGCTAGTGAAAAAGAATCGGCGTGGAGAGAAATGGCAAAACAAGTAGCACACGAGATAAAAAATCCTCTAACCCCGATGAAACTGACATTACAACATTTACAAAGAGTGCTTGCTAATGAAGAGTCTCCTGCCGAGCGTTCTATAAAAAGTTTGCTTACACAAGTAGATACACTAAGCGATATTGCGACTTCTTTTTCAGCATTTGCCAAAATGCCTATTCCTAAGAGTGAACGTTTTGATGTTTCGATGGTCTTGCAAGAAACTTTAATTCTTTACAAAAATGATGGAAGCGTTCGTTTAGATGCTATCCTAGACCAAGGAGAGTTTTATATCAATGGAGATTCAAAGCTAATGGGACGTATCTTGACAAACCTTATTTTGAATGGAATACAGGCAGTTCAAGATAAAGACCCACATATTAATGTTGTTTTGGAAAAAACAAATCAGAAATCCCCTGAAACGATATTGATTTATATTCGTGATAATGGAAAGGGAATTGATGAAGAAACAGCTAAAAAGCTCTTTATTCCTAACTTCACAACCAAATCAACAGGGTCTGGAATTGGTCTTTCAGTTGCCAAACGTGGAATAGAACACGCAGGAGGAAAAATTTGGTTCGAAACAGAACCTTATTTTGGAACAACCTTTTTTATAGAACTGCCTTTGGTAGAATAGAATTATGAGCCAATAAAATCAGTACTTGAAATAAATGGCGAATTCATAATACCTTTATTTTGAGCGTGAAATAAGTCTTTACCGACTTTTTGAATAAACTCATTTCTTTTACTTACAACCTGTGGAATACCAATACCTGCTATTTTGTTATTTCCTCCTATGATTATTCCAAAAATGGAGTTTTTATTGATATTTGCTCGTTGCTTGAAAAGTTCAATAGTTATTTTTATCTGTTCGTAAGGTTTTGACATATGCTCTGCATTTCCTTTCAATTCTATAAAGTAATATTCTTGATTGTAATAATCGATAAAAACAAAATCGCACTTTTGGCTCAAGTTACTATTCACAAAATCAAAAAGTTTTTCAAAGTCTATACAGATGAGACGATTTGTTTGTGCTGTATTTTTTGTAGGTTTTGACTTCAAAATAATGGTTTTTCCATTTTCTGTTTTTTCAAAAAATGTATTTTCCTCAAAAAACTCAAAACAGTTTTGTTTGTCAAATAAAATAGTAGTTAGCCTATTATGTCTTTCTTTCTGATTGGCTGTACTTATCCACTTTTTAGAGGTTATTTTTTTCATTCAGATACAGAGTTAGAAAGATTACTTTGTAAGTCTAAAAGCTGCTCATAAGTAGTTCCAATTTCTTCTGAAACTTTATCTATGATTTCTGCATCAATACTTTGTGTTTCTTGATTAACAACATTCTCAAAAACAAATCTTCCATTTTCTGTTTGTTTTGCACTATAAACTCGTACACGACTAGAATCTAAACGTTCTTCTTTTGGAACTAAAGAATCTAAAGTCAAATCATTTTCTCCTAGCTGTTTTTCTAATTTTTTTGCCTTCATCAACGTATTCAAAACAGCCAATAAATACGGCGTATGCGTAGAAATAAGTAATTGTACATTTGGATTAGAATTTAATAAAATTACAATCATTTCCATTAATGCTTTTTGTGAGGCAGGAAATAAATGCGCTTCAGGTTCTTCGTACACTCGGAAGGCTGTTTTTTTGTTATAAATTATAAGGCTCTTAATATCTTGTAAAAGTCTGATTGCTTCTTGTTGTCCTGATGAAGTGTTTTGTAAAAGTATTTTATTTTTTTCTGTGTTTATTCCTTCTTCTCCATTATTTTGAAAATAATTTCCCTTTAAAATTTGTTCTTGTTTAACCACAAACTCTATCAAATTTTTATCTTGGAAAATAATGTTACTTAGAGTTTTAAAAGTTTTTTTTAAGTCTAAACAATGATTAATATAAGAAGAAATGAGTAAAGCATTTTCATTAATAGTAGGATATAATAAAGGAGAGCCTGAATCTCCTGTTTCGGCTTGTCTTATATAATTTTCAAACTCTTCTCTATATCCTCTTCCAATCTCTATTATATTTTTATCGACTAAAGACAAAAAACTTCGCCCAGCAGGAAAATAAATATTATCTTTTTTATAAGGCAAATATTTATTTAATTCTCTATCAATTTTGTCTTCCCACAATTTGAATATTCTATCATTAAATGAAGTATCTGTTTTTCGCAATGAATTTAATTCTTCGATGGGTTGTATTAATTCTTCAGATAGTTTTGATAAAAAATCATTATCATCTTGTAATGTAAAACCCACTTCTTCACTTGCAAAAAACTTTATAGAGTTACCATTAGCATAAACAAAATTTATGTAGAAATTTTCATTGTTGCCAAATAGAGCTAAGAAAAATACCCAAATAATATGTTCAATTTTCTTTTCTATTTGAGAAACATCATAAGTATTTTCTTGATAAAGTAATTCATTACCAATAAACTTCCCCAAAGTCTTAAAAAAATACACCAACTTAGCGAGTGTACTTTTTCCACTAGCTTGTTGTCCAATAAAAAAAGTAAGGTCATTTACTTCTATTTCGGCATATTCTATGGCTTTGAAGTTCTTTACTATCAGTTTTTCCATTTTTCTTATTTCATTGTTTTGTTATTAACTCATTTGAAGTTAAATAACATTCTAGTATTTATCAATTTTGATATGGAAAAATATCCATCTCTATATTAGATTCTCCAATCAGACGGTCGTCTTTTGGTGCATCATAAACAATAAGCAAATCGCCATTTGCCATAGGTGTAATTCCCTCTGCTTTGTCTTTGCCTCGTTCTATTTCTGCGCCTTTGGCTACATCAAAAACACGTTCTACATCAGGGTTAATAGAATAACTGGCATCTTCCAAACCATTTTTTATTCTGTATAAAGAAATTGTTCCATCCAAATCCATTGTAGGACCTCCCAAGATGAGCAAATCGTTCGTTTGCAAACAAAGTTCTCTAATTCCCATTCCTTTGAGGTCTAGGAAGTGTTTGCGATACTTCATTGTCTTTCCATCTTTTTCTTCTCCTATTTTTTTGAGCTTTAGCTTTCCTTTTTTGGTTTCCTTGACAGCAATTTCAATAATAGTTGCCCAACCTCTCAATACAGGACCTCGCATTCCTAGAAAAATACGCTCTCCATCTACTGCCAACCCTTCAATATCAAAACCGTTTTCCTTACAAGGCAAATCCATAAATTCCTTAAAGTGCTTGTCTTTACCCAACTTTTTAGAAAGCTGTGTATGTTTCTTTCCTCCTTTTAGTTTGGCAGCTCTAAGCGTAATATCTTCATTTTTTGGATGCTGAATTTCTTTGTGAAGTTCCCAGTCTCCAGTTTCTTTATTGGGAACACAAGGGATTCTAGCAAGCGTGTATCTATTGTAATCGTATTTGAGTTCGGTAAGGTCGTCTATCTGTTCTTTTAGGTCATCTTCTTTATCTACATCATTGCGTTTTTTACTCTGTGAGCCTGTTACCCAAAGATAATAATTGTCATACGCCAAACCTTCAATGTCCACTTCACTATCGTCTGTCAAATCAATATAATCTTCTAATGGAAAATGAGTGTGCTTTCTAAAACTCTGTTTCTCTCCAAAAGTAACAAGCTCTAAGCGTTCCAATCCTAAGCTCTCATCAAAACCAATCCAAATATTTTTTCCTGTTCTGACAACTGATGAAATATCATCTCTAATTTTGGCATCTTCTAAAGGATTGAGTTCGTTGTTGAGATAAAACTGAATACGCTTTGGTTCTTTGTCTATATTTTTGTCTTGCATATCTAAAAAGTGGCTTTAGGTTAAAAAATTGTGTATTGATTCAACTTCCCTATACTCATATTGTTTAGTTACTAATTTTTTCAAAAAAATAAATCAGACAAGGCAAATCTAAATCTAATTACTATCTTTGCATTGTTTAAAATGATTCTAAATAAGAACAACAATTAATTTCTAAATTATGAACCGTATTTTTTTAAGTGCTATTTTATTTATCCTGTCTCTTTCATTTTTCTCTTGCAATGGCAATAAAAAAGATAATGCAGAAACAACTACTGACTCTACTACTGTAGCAGAAGAAGTGAAGGAAGTAAATGTATATTCGCATCGTCATTATGAGTCTGATAAAAATCTTTTTGAAGAGTTTGAAAAACAAACAGGCATTAAAGTAAATGTTGTGAAGGCTTCGGCTGATGAGCTTATCAACAAACTAGAAATGGAAGGACAAAATTCACCTGCTGATATTCTGATAACTGTAGATGCTGGGCGTTTGCATAGAGCTAAAGCAAAAGACCTTTTACAGCCGATTGAATCAGAAGTTTTGTTTACAAATATTCCTGCTCACTTGAGAGATGCAGATAATCAGTGGTTTGGCATTACAAAGCGTGCTAGAGTTATTGTTTATGATAAAGAAAAAGTAAAGCCAGAAGACTTTTCTACTTATGAGAGTCTTGCTGATGCAAAAGCTAAAGGAAAACTACTTATCCGTTCATCTAGCAATGTGTACAACCAGTCGCTTTTAGCTTCAGTTATTGCCAATTCGGATGAAGGAACAGCTAAAAAATGGGCTACTGGTGTAGTCACAAATATGGCAAGAGAGCCAAAAGGAGGCGACCGTGACCAAATCAAAGCCATTGCAGCAGGAGAAGGAACACTTGCTGTAACAAACACCTATTACTTTGCTCAAATGCTCAACGATACAGATGAAGCCAACGTAAATGCAGCAAAAAAAGTAGCTGTTATTTTCCCAAATCAAGATGGAAGAGGAACACATATCAACGTAAGTGGAGCAGCTGTAACCAAATATGCACCTAATAAAGAAAATGCTATCAAACTGATTGAGTTTTTGACAAGCAAAGAAGCACAAGAAGTCTATGTAAGAGAAGAAATGGAATATCCTGTTCGCACAGACGTAGAGATGGCACAAACACTAAAAGATTGGGGAACATTCAAAGAAGATACTCTCAACCTTTCAAAACTAGGCGAAAACCAAGAAAAAGCTGTTATCATTTTTGATGAAGTGAGTTGGAAATAAATTAAAAATTAAAGGCTATCACAGTTTTTTACAATTCTGCCTATTGACAGTTTAGTTAATCAAACTCTACTTGTCTCTTCGTAGCGTTGGGTTTATAAATCCAACACTACGAAGAAAAGGAGTATCCTCAAAAGGGTCTAGGTTTTTAAAAAGTTAGTTAGGAATAAGCCAAGGAATACCCAACTTGCCCTCTTTTAGATAAATTGTAACACTATCTTCACCTTCTAACTCTCGATACTTATTTCTTGAGATATTTATTCTATCGTTGGAAAAAGTTTCGTGCCACTTTTCTACTCTCAAATTATATGTGATTACTTTTCCAGAATACATTTCTCTTTTTATAATTTTAGCCCTATATATCTTTGGCATTGACTCATCATATAAAAAATTACCTATACCTATTGTTCCATATCCAAAAATGGTAAATGAGAACAGAAAAAATACTCCTTGTAAGTAAGTCTTTAATTGCTTAACATTAAATTCTTTGCTTGTCATGACGGTTATAGTTAATAGTAATCCTATCATGCCACTGTAAAGAAGTATAGTAGAATAGCCTAGTAGGTTTATATCAAGTAAAACTCTCAAAGTTAAAACTGCCCCCAATGGTAAAAACATACTACTTACGTAGGGTTTGTTATCTTCTTTATTGGAATACTTAATAAATCCATTTGATATCTTAGGAAGAATTATACCTGTTATAATGAGTACAACTATTGAAATAAAAGCATTTTTATAACTATCAAAAAAAGTATCAGCAAAAAAAGAAGAGTTGCCAATATAAGGGTATAAGAACAACCAAATAATACAAATGACACATATAATATTATATATCTTAGTGACGTATTTGGCTCTACTTAGCTGCTTTTGATATGAAGCTAAAGAAATATCAGTGTTCTCTTCATTATCAAGATTCGAAAAATGCCTGTCGAAAAAAGCATTAAACTTTCCTGCAAAATCATTTTCCTCTTGTGGTAGTGCATCTAAGTTCACGAAGCTTCGATGTACCCAGTTACGTATCTTATCAATACCTTCAGTATATGCAGAAATGGCTATTTTCTTTCTCTTAGAGTAAATATAGATATAGCCTGGACTTGTTCTAAACCCTCTTATTTCATCAAAAGAAAACGAGCGTTTTTTAGTTGGTAGTTTTAAAGAAATAGATTTTTCTGTTATTGTAACTTGATAAATAAAAGGGTGTATTGTTACTACTAAACCTAAAATCAAAAATGGAATTAGAAAAAAAGATAAATATAGAGCAGCTTCCAAAAGCTCTGCTCTAATCAGAAAAAAATATGGGGTGATACTCAAAAGTATACCAACTAAACCTATTATTAAACTCTGTTGACTTGCCTTTTTAACTAATTTATAAGTGCCTTCTATATCTTGCATATCGTCTTAGTTTTTAATTAGGCATTAGCCAAGGAATACCTATCTTTTACAGTATTTATCTAATTTTTTTGAATTTATTGCTTGACCAATTATATATTTTATCAACATCTTTTACATATTTAGATATATCTATATGTTCTTGCCCCGAAAAGATATGGACATAATGAATCGTTCTCTTTACTCCTGTAATTTTATCAAAAGTAAATGAGTGATTATTCAAAATTCCTTTTGAGTAGATTCTATCTTTTTCAATTACAATTTTTGCATAAAAAAGCTCAATAACTCCTGCTGTTCCTAAAGCTAATAAAGGGAGTGAGAATATAAAAAACACTATAAAATCAGTTAGATTATATAACTCTCTACTTTCATAAATCATGAAAACTCCTACAAAATATAGGTATAAAAGTAGTAAACTACCTGCTCCAATAAATATTAACCAACCTAATTTTAATCTGTATGTTCCTTGCATAAAATTAAAATTTACTCAATAACTTCCTCTACATCCGTACTATCCTTTTCTGGATAACGGTCATATTTTGGAGTAGGGCAATAATAAGAACGTTGTACTTCTACTGTGGGAGGCAAAAATTTTCCTCTTCTGATACCTGTATTTTTATCTTCATAAAGGCTTTTGAGGTAAACTCCAAAGATAGGAAGTGCCGTTTTAGAACCTTCTCCCACACTAGAGGTTCGGAAGCGAATAGCTTTATCGTCTCCACCTACCCAAACCCCAGTAACTAAGTCTTTTGTAACTCCCATATACCAGCCATCAGCAAAGTTGGAAGATGTTCCTGTCTTTCCTCCTATATCATTTCCATTTCCCAAAACGCCATACGACCATAAAGCAAGTGATGTTCCATAAGGTTCTTGTGTTCCTCCTTTAAGCATATAACTCATTAGCCAAGCCGATTCTTTAGACAAAGCACGATGAGAGTCGTTGTAGAAATAATTCAATATTTTACCGTGTTTGTCTTTTACGTGCCATAAAATTTGTGGTTCTTGCCACATTCCAGCATTCATAATGGTTGAATATGCCCCCACCATTTCGAAAAGAGATACATCACTAGAACCTAATCCGATAGAAGGAACTTCTGCTAACTTAGATTCTATTCCCATTTTTTTTGCGTAGTGTGCTACTGTTGTCCAACCTACTTTTTCAGTTAGCTTCGCTGTAACCGTATTAATAGAGCGTCCCATAGCATGTCGAAGTGTCATATATCGGTAAGTATTTGTCCAGTCTGCATTATGAGGTGTCCAAACTTTTTGCTCTCCATTTTCTTCATATCTGATGATAGGATTTGTATCCAAGATAGTATCACAAGGTGACATATTCAATGAATCAATCGCAGCAGCATAGACAAACATTTTAAAGGTAGAACCTGGTTGTCTTTTTGCCTGTCGTACTTGGTCATATTTAAAATATTCGAAATCGATTCCTCCTACCCACGCTTTTATATGTCCTGTGTAGGGGTCTAGTGAAACCAAGCCTGACCTCAAAATTTGCTTGTAGTATTTTACCGAATCTATGGTAGAGAGTGTAGTATCTGTTCTATGGTTTTCTGTAGCCCAAGTAAAGACAGTCATTTTTTTAGGCTTTTCTAATAAAATTTGAACAGAATCACTCTGTTTTCCATATTTTTCTACCAAAAACTTATAATAATCTGTTTTAGCAACAGCATTTTCAATGTAATTTTCGATAGGTTCTTTATCACTATTTGTCCACGGAACTAAACCTTTCCATTGCTCATAAAATTTATCTTGCAGAATAGGCATTTGTCTAGCTATGGCAGCCTCTGCATGAGCTTGAATTTTGGAATCTATGGTAAGATAAATTTCCAACCCATCGGCATAAAGGTCATATCCATTTTGCTCACACCATTTTTTGAGTTTTTGTGTAACAAAATTCTTGTAATAAGTACTTGTTCCTGTTTCAGCTACTTCGTACGAAATATCTAAATCTAAGGGTAACTCTTTCAGAGAGGACGCTTCTTTTGAAGAAATATATTTATATTTTTCCATCTGATTCAGCACTGTATTTCTTCTTTTGATAGCCTTTTCTGGATTTCTTAGAGGGTTGTACGTAGAAGGAGCTTTTAAAAGTCCCACAAGCAGAGCCGACTGATGTACCTCCAAGCTATCAGGGGAAGTAGAAAAATATTTTCTTGCTGCTGCATGAAGTCCGATGGCATTATTTCCGAAAGCTACTTCATTCAGATACATATTAAGGATTTCTTTTTTAGTATAAGAACGTTCTAAACGAACTGCCATAACCCATTCTTTTGCCTTTGCTATGATAGTACTGATTTTGCCTTTGCCTGCCAATTTACCAGTATTTTCTTTGGAACGAGTATCAAACATATTTTTAGCAAGTTGCTGACTTAGGGTGCTGCCTCCTCTGTTATTTCCTTTCAAAAGATACCAAAAAATGGAAAACGTAGCTTTTGCATCAATGCCTGAATGCCTTTCAAAACGAGCATCTTCAGTCGCTAGAAGAGCCAAAATAGTCATCGAATCTATCTGTTCGTACTTGAGTGGCGTTTTGTTTCGGCTATAATAACGCACTACTTCTACACTATCTGATGTATAAACCACCGATGGCATAGGCGTTTTAGGATTTTCTAAGGCTTTTAGAGAAGGAATTTCTCCAAAAAAACCAAACCAGTTGAAAATTATGGCAACGAACAATAAAATGATACTTGAAAGTCCTGTTATGGTAAGCCACCAAAGCACACGACAGAAGCGTATTAGCTTAGATTCTCCTTTTGGAAAACCGAAAACAGACCATATTTTTTGCGCTATTGTTTTAAAAAATGGAAGATAATTCTTCATAAATAGTCTTATCAGAGTAGTTTGTAATTAGTACACTACAATTTACAAAACATTTTGTTTGAATCTAACCAAATATATTTTGCAAGATGAAAATATTTTGAAAAGTACAAATTATCACGGTTAATTTTATACACCAGTCCTCCAGAATAGTCTGTAAAATCAAAAACTAAGTTTTTAAATGAAATAAATTCTTTTTAATCTTTGTCGTTAGACTAAAAGTTTGAACTACATAAAGAACTGTGATAAGATTTAGTAAATTATCAACAAGTTACTCCTGTTTTTCTAAAATCACTTTTTTATACCATTTATTACCCAAATCTTCTAAGAAAGTAATTTTAGATTCTTCTAAAGTTATTTCTACAAGAAAATCAGTAGCTATTTCTATGAGTTCGTCTTTTGTTCCCCAAAACATCATTCTTGCTCCACTTATTCGTAGAGAAAATGACTTTAGCATAAATAAAAAAGAAGTATTGCTCGTTCCATGTCGGTCAAAATCTCTATCTGTTAGAGAAATACTTGCTTTTATCTCCTTGTCTTTCCACTGTTCTGCTTTCTGATAAATTTCTTCCGTATTTTTTATAAGCCACTCTGTTCTTTTTTTTGGATTCATTGAATTGGTTTAATTTATACTCAAAACAAAAAAGCCGTCTGAATCATAAATCTATCTCTTGATTTGATTTTTTTGTTAGCCAAATTTTGAGAAATTGGTTTTTGATAATTTATTCCTACCATAAAACGTCCAGTATAAATTTGCGTTCCAAAAACGGCATTTAGAAGATTTCCTCCTGTATCAAAAACAATAGTATTTTCTCTCTGGTCTTTTTGATTGTATTCATAGTATGTTCCTAAGGTTGGCATAAAACCAAATTTTCCAATTTGCTTGACATAGAAAAGTGTAGCATTACTACTAAAACGATTTCCAAAACGATAATTTTCGTTGTTTTTTGTATTGATTTTATAAGAAGCATCGGCTGTAAAACCTACATTTCTATAACGAAGAGTATATTGAGTCGTCAAAAGAAAATCTGTACTGCCTGTGCCAAGTTGAAAATTAGGATTAGCGACTTGCAAGACATCTTCCTCGTCGAAGTTTGATTTTCCAGTAGGTAATTTTATGCCTCCACCTATCAAAAAATTGTGTTCAAAGATTTGAGAAATAGTATCTGTTGTGGTATTTAAAATCTCATATTGAGCAATCAAAGAAGCATCAGCCATGCCATGAAGCGATTTTGTATTGCCTCTTTCATCTTGAAAATTCCATTGGTAAGGCAAAAAAGCCAAAAGTTGTAGTTTTGGGGTGGGATAATATCTTGCCCAAATTTCGGTAGCATAAAAACGCTCTTGTGTTCGGAAAAGGTCTGAATAATTTCCAGTTCCTCCTAAGTGAGAATCAAAACTAGCTTGGCGATAACGCACACCCATAAAGTTTTTTTGAAACTGTGGCATCACACCCAAATAATAACTTCCTGCACCACACCCACACAAATCACAGGCTTGTGAGGAATATGATATGAATAAAAAGGAGTTTATAAGAAGTAAAACGGTAATAAGATTTTTCATTGTTGTGCAATTTCCTCAACGACGCTTTTAAGCTCGTTGATGGTTAAAATTCAGATAAAAGAGGATTATTCAAAAATTCCTCATCGGTAAGTGTTTTTAAAAAAGCTATTATGTTTTTTTTCTCGTCTTCGTTCAATTCTATTTTCAAATTTTTCTTCAAAATTGGGTCTAGTGTTTCAGAATCTACAATTCCATCAGCATAATGGTCTAAAACAGCTTCCAAATTTCTAAACCTACCATCGTGCATATACGGACGAGTAACTTCTACATTTCTAAGACTGGGTACTTTAAACTTAAATTTGTCTTCTTCTAGTTGTGTAATCAAAAAACGTCCTTCATCATTCGGATTTCCAATAGGCAAACCATTATTTCTAAAGGAATAGTCTGTGAAAAGCTCCGTAGTGTGGCAGGTCGCACATTTCTGATTGAAGAGTTCTAAACCTTTTAGTTCTTGAGCAGTGAGTTTATTTTCGTCTGTACTTTCATTTCTAATGTGTTTGTCGTAACGAGAATTTGATGAAATACACATGAGTTGAAACTGTGATAATGCCTTTAAAAAATTAGCAGTCGTGATTTCTTTTGTTCCGAAAGCCTTTTCAAAAAGCAGTGGATAATCTGTTTTGGGAGATTTAGCACCTTCTGTTTCTCTTAGTTTTTGCAAAACATTTGGCAATGTTTCACCCATCTCATTATCGGCTTCAATAGGAACAGGAGCAAATAAATCTAAATGAAAAACACCACCGTCCCAAAAAAAACTTTTAGACCAAGCCAAATTTTGAATTGGTTGTGAGTTTCTCATCGTAAGTTGGTCGTCTATGCCATGGCTTAGGCTGTGTCCGTGCTGCGTAAAACTAGAAGTTTGTTGATGACAAGAACCACAACTTACTGTCCCATCCCTTGACAAAAGTCCAGTATAAAATAATTTTTTGCCTAGTTCAAATCCTTCTACTGTTATAGGGTTTTCCGACAAATCATAGACAGGAGGAGGAAAGTTGCTCGGTTGTTGGAAACCAAATTCTTCTTTTGGGTTTATGTTTTCTGTTTGACAGGAAACCAAAAATATCATGAAGAAAGTAGATAAAATTAGATTTTTCATAATTGGTGGATTTTTACTGCCAAACCTATAAGGTTTTGAAAACCTTATAGGTTTGTTTAAATTTTATTCGTGTCCGTGTTCGTTATGAACGTGATGATATTCAAAGGCTTTCATATAGTTTTCAGAAACACTAAGTGAAAAAGGATTAAACATCACAACAGGATATTCTCTCAAAGAAACATCTGTTTTTCCACCTAATACTTTCTCCATATCAGCTACAATATGAATGGATGGCATTGCTTCTTCTCTTGCTTTGGCAGCATCTCTTCCCAAAGAAAGTGTAATAGTTCTGATATTATTGATAGTTTGGGATTCATATCCTCCAAAACCTCCGATATGGTAAAAGAAACGACCATCAGGATTATTTTCTGTTGGTTCAATAGCAGAAGAAACTCCTTCCATTTTAAAGAAAATATAGCCCGAGTTCCATCTCCAATACATTTCTTTTCCTGCACCTTCTACACCAATATCTAACACGCCTGTACGGTTTTCTGGAAGCATAGTGCTACGCAAACTGTCCACACCAATCGTAAAAGTAACTTCATTGTAATTTCCTTCTGGAACATTAGGAAGTTGTATCTTTTGTGTGTTTGCATCGTGTTCCTTGATAAGAAAATAGGATTCCTCTTGTGGCACGACGTACTCTCTGCCATCTTCAGTTTTTAAAACAATATTGCTGATATAATACTGTAACATATCTACTGTAAAATTTTCTCCTACAGAATTTGTATATTCGGTATTGAGGGTAAAATCATCTTGACCATAAATATTGTCAAACTTGATTTCGACCGTTCCACTTTTGTTAGGATCTATTTCAGGTTCTGTTTCACTGTCTTTTTTACAAGAGAAAAGTATTAGAGAAAATGCCATAAATAAGGCAAAAAGAGAAACTTTTGATAAATTTATTTTAGTATTCATTTTTGTTTATTTTATATTTAATAAATAGAATAAAATCAATAGAAAAGCAGGGCGATTTTGGAATAAAAATTTTGTCAAAATCGATGTAAATTATATATCGTCGGTAAGACACTGACAATGAAATAAGAAAATAGTATGAAATTGAGGTAACGTACAAAGGCTTGCCTTTGAAATGTGTAGAATGGTTATTTTACAGGAAAACACACAGTATAGTTAAAGGCAAGCCTTTAAACCTACAAAATGATACAACAATACATAGAGATTTAAACTATAGGAGGACGGAAAATTCCGTGTAAACTTGAGGTAGAATCAAAACCTTTATAAAAACCATTCAAAACAGGTTGTTCTGAACTAAAAAATTGATTTTCAAAGGTAAAAAGCTCTCTTGGTTCTAAAAAAAGAACATCTAATGTATATTTTGGCGAAATAGAAGAGCTTTCTTGATTTGCTTTTTCAGCCTCTGCAAGTTGTTTTTGAAGCTGACAAGAACCTGCACAACGAATGCCATACTGTTCTTGAAAGTCTTTTGCTTTTCGTAGTCTTGCTAGTTCTTCTAAGCGTTTTTCCTCTGCTTCTTTATTCTCACACATGTTTTGGGCAATGTATTCTCTATTCATTTCGAAAGACAAAACAATCCAAAGTTTTTGGAAAGGTTGTATCAAGATAATGAGTATCAAGAGAGTTGAGAATATGGAAGATGATTGCTTCAAAAAACTGCGATATTGGTTTGTTTTATTTTTGCAAATTTACATACTAAAAAAACAAAAAGCAAAACAAAAACTCTAAAGTCTTTCGGATACTACTTTACTATAAAAACTTTAGAGTTTTCTAGTGAAAAAAACTATACTTTGCCTTACAAATCATTAGATTTCCGAATTACCAACAATTTTGAAAAACTCCTCACGCATCAGTTTGTCTTCAAAACAACCTCCGTATTCCAGTGTAGTAGTAAAGCTGCTCTTGTCTTTAATTCCTCTTGAAGAAACACAAAGATGTTTGGCAGAAATCATAACGATTACATCATCTGTTTCTAAGACCTTTTGCAAATCATCAAGAATTTGCAGTGCTAACCTTTCTTGTACTTGTGGACGATGAGCATAATAATCTACTAAACGATTAATTTTGGAAAGACCTATAACTTTATCTTTAGGAATGTAAGCCACATGTGCTTGTCCAATAATGGGCAAAAAGTGATGTTCACAAGCTGAATCTATGGTAATATTTTGCTCTACAAGCATTTTATTATAACCATATTTATTTTCAAAAGTAGATAGCTTGGGTCTGTTTTTAGGATTCAGTCCATAAAATAATTCTTTTACATACATTTTAGCAAAACGGTAGGGCGTTCCAGATAAGCTATCATCTGAAAGGTCAAGACCTAACTCAGTCATTATTTTAGCAAAGTATCTTTCAATATTTTCAATTTTTTCTTTATCAGACTTTTCAAAAGCATTGGGAAGTAAAGGTGTTTCTATACTTGAAGAAATATGATTATCTCCTATCAATTCTACTTGTTCTTTATTCATAGTTGGTACAACATTTTTCATTCTTACACTGGCAATAATTGAGGTTATAGAGGTGTAGTGAGGCTAAAGAAAGTGCAACTACATAAATTGTAATTTTTGGTAAGGCAAATATTTCTAGACTTTCATTGACTAGCACAACAAGCAAAATTACCCAGTTTATCCATAAACCATACTTGACAAAATCATTGGAACTTGTACGTGTAGATTGATAGATAGAGAGGAAAGAAATTACTAGAAAGAAATAGTCTATCCACTTCCACCAAATTGGAGTGACCTCACAACAACTCATCGCACAACTGTGAGCGACAAAAATAAAAGGTGTGGCTATACAATGTATTAGGCACATTGTACTTGCCAATGCCCCCATAGCATCTGGTTTGGAGAAAGATAATCTCATAAATACAATTTATATAAATGCAACATTATTGCAAATATAAAGAAAATTTGCAAATGCAACGTTGTTGCATTAATTTTGTTTTATGAGATTTATCAAGAAAAAAAAGGCTGTTGAACTAATTTTAGAAGAGTTTTATAAGAGACAAGAAGCCATTTCTGCAGTCTCACTAGTCAAACTTTTTGAATCTGAGGTAAACAAGACCACAGTATATCGTGTATTGGACAGACTAGAAAATGACGGTACTTTATATTCTTTCTTCGGAAAAGATGGAATAAAGTGGTATGCCAAACATCTGTGCAACAGTTCATCTGAGCCTCCAGAATACCATCCACACTTCCAGTGCTTGGTTTGTGGAAAGATTGAGTGCATAAAAATAAAGGTAAAACTGCCTACTATTCCAAGTAGGAAAGTAACAAGTTCTCACATTTTGATTCAAGGAGAATGTAGCAACTGTTTGGCAAAAACTTCTATATCATAACAATAAAAGTCATCATGCTTAGTTGTATATACTAGTTCTCATCATTCTGATTGTTTCTAAAATCATATACTTTTTTAGCTCCATAAGCTG